>CAYLYE010000028.1:0-38897 GCA_964387325.1 uncultured Planctomycetaceae bacterium | reverse complement strand
GAGCTTGCTGCCGATCTTGGCGTTGGGATGTTTGACGTGGATTGAGTCCACATACGCGCAAGCCCCCAAAGGGAAGCCGGTCGAGGTCAAGGACGCCACGTTCAAAGAGTGGACCAACATGCAAGGCAAGCAAGTGATGGTGCTGATCGACGGCGATCGGCTGTGTTATGTGCTGCCCGATGACGCTAAGCTCAAGGCCATCGAAGGCACGGCGCTGCCCGACTTCTTGCAGGCCTCGATGTTCGTCAAATTCAATGTGACAGCGAACAGCACGGGAGCGACCGAGGGCGAAGTGACCCAGATGACAATCTGCGAGGCCACCGAAACCGAACCGCCGTACTTTGGTGCCGACGTTGAAATTGGCACGAAGGTCGACAAGACGGCGTTTGTCAAATATTACGTCCGCGGCACGATTGGTACGGTCAAGGGGAACGATATCACGGTCAAGTGTCCGAGCGCGACGGTGAAAACCAAGGTGGCCGAGAATTGCAAAATCGCGGTCCAGTCGACCAATATCCGTTTTGCAGCCGCGGGACATAAGGTACGTATCGTCGGTGAAGAGATCGATGTGGGGGCCGGTGCTTCGCAACCCAAAGCCGCGCCGAAGGTGCCCCCGAAGTCTCCCAATGCTAAGACAACGATACCCGCTCTACCAACTCCATCGGGTCCGCCGCGATTTATTATCGCCACACAAGGCGTGCAGGTGACGGCCGTTGAACCGCTGACGGGCAAGAAGAAGCCGGGCGCGAAATAAGCCCTGGCTTTATTCTTTTTCCGCGATCAGCAACCAGCCGTTGGCCCGCAATCGCCCGAACCACCACGGCGCTCGCAAGGCGTGTCGCCGCGCGGTATCGAGCGGTTGTAGTTCAACGAGCTTGAAGCCCGCGTCGGCCATTAACCGCTTGAGTTCATGCGCCGTGAACACGTGCATGTGCAACTGCCGGACGCCGCGGAAGTCGTAGAACTTGTCTCCCCAGGCGCTCGTTCGGCCCAAGAGGCCCTGGAAGGCATTGCGCACGAGCCACTTCCAACCGCCGGGCACCCAGAGGTTGTACCATCGGTTGTGGACGTGTAGGGCGAGTTTTCCGCCGGGCTTGAGGATGCGCCAGGCGTGTCGCACGGCCTTCAAACGATGTTCGCGCCCCTGGATCATTCCCAGCGTGGCGAACATGCAGATGGCATAATCGGCGACCTGATCCGATAGGGCATCGAGCTCAACGATGTTGGCCATCACGCGATCGATCTGCAACTGTTCGCGACGTGCTTTGCTCCCCGCAACGGCCAGCATATGCGGCGACAGGTCAACGCCCAAGCAGCGAAAACCGCGCCGCGCAAACGGAATCAGCAGCCGGCCGGTGCCGCAGCCGAGATCGACCAGCGTGCCGGGCTCGGTGAAGTGTTTGAGCAAGACGTGTTCGTCGTACTCGAGTAGTTCGGACGTGGCGAATGCGTCGTCAAAGTCGTAAGCGATATGTTCGCTATGCGTGTACTCCCACAGCCCACGACACACACCGCTCGGGAGCTGCCAATCGGGCAACGGCTGAGGATTGCTCATTGCTTCGAGTTAGAACAACGGTGGGTGGCCGAGTTGGCGGCGCACGACAGCCCATTGTCCGGCGTGCATGAGCCAGTGCGAGCCTTGGAGCGAGAACATCGCGCCGACGGTGGGCATGTATTCGACCCCGGTGGTCTTATCGAGGTCTGCGTCGCTGGTCTTTGCTAAAGCAGCCAAGGTGCCCGCGCGTTGCGCCTTGTATGCATCGAGTAGCTGCGCCTTGGTCATGAACTTGCTGGCGTCGTCGCTGGCAGAGGTCTCTTTCGTGTAGGCGGCTTCAAAGCCCGCCGGGAGCGCTGGCATCGCATAGCCACAGCCCGCGACCATCTTATGTTCGCTGACGATCAAATGTCCGATCTGCCAATTGATGTGATTGCAACCCGCAGACGGCCGTTTCAGCAGATCGGCGTCGCTGAGGTCGTTGAGGTACATCATGCACACCATGTCGCCGGTGTCGATCGAGAGCTTAATCGCCTGGCAAGAATTCATCGTCGTTGGTACTCCAGTAGAAGCGGTCGCCCCAAACCCTCAGGGACGCATTGTGGCGAGCCCCTAACAGAAGATCAATTGATCTTGGCATGATTCACGCAAATCTTACGTTGGTAATGGTTTGCGAGGTCGGTTGTCTCGTTTAGGGGTAGTCGTTACAATCCGTTGCTTCGTGAGCCGCCCTCCGTCGCTCGTCCAAACTGGGTGGCTTGCCAAATAATCGCCATTCAACAGGTCCGCCGCGGATTTTTGCTCGGCGGCGACTTTCTTTCGTTCAGGAGAATTCATTGTGGCTATTCGAGTTGGCATCAACGGCTTTGGTCGCATCGGACGCTTGGTGTTTCGCGCGATTTGCGACCAAGGGCTGCTCGGCAAGGGGATCGACGTCATTGCGGTGAACGACCTGGTGCCCGCCGACAACTTGGCCTACTTGGTCAAATACGATTCGATTCAAGGACGTTTCAACGGCGAAGTGTCGAGCGAGAAGTCGAGCGCCACGGCGGCCGAGGATGACGTGCTCAACGTCAACGGCCAGAAGATCAAGTGTTTGGCCGTGAAAGAGGGTCCCGCCGCGCTGCCCTGGAAGGATCTCGGCGTCGACCTCGTCATTGAGTCGACCGGCTTGTTCACCGAGGCGGACAAGGCCAAGGGACACATCGCGGCTGGCGCAAAGAAGGTGCTGATCTCGGCCCCGGCCAAGGGTGAAGACATCACGATCGTGCGTGGCGTCAATTGCGACAAGTACGACGCGAGCAAGCACAACATTGTGAGCAACGCCAGCTGCACGACCAACTGCTTGGCGCCGGTGGTGCATGTGTTGCTCAAGGAAGGCTTTGGCATCGACGAAGCCTTGATGACGACCGTACACAGCTACACGGCCACGCAGAAGACCGTCGACGGGCCGTCGAAGAAGGATTGGAAAGGTGGCCGTTCGGCGGCGATTAACATTATCCCCTCGACGACCGGCGCGGCGCGAGCCGTGGCCTTGGCGATCCCCGAAGTGAAGGGCAAGATCACCGGCATGGCCTTCCGCGTGCCGACCCCCACGGTCAGCGTGGTCGACTTGACGGTCAAGACGGTCAAAGAGACCTCGTACAAAGATATTTGTGCGGCCATGAAGAAGGCCAGCGAGACGTACCTCAAGGGCATTTTGGCCTATACGAGCGACGAGGTCGTCTCGAGCGATTTCATTCACGACGCCCATTCGAGCATTTTCGACGCGGGCAGCGGCATCGAATTGAACAGCAAGTTCTTCAAGCTCGTCAGCTGGTACGACAACGAGTGGGGCTACTCGAACCGCTGCGTCGACGTTATCAAGTTGATGATGAAATAAGACGAGCGATCAAGGCAATTGCGGTAAAAAATGCGACCGAGTTGGACTCACGTTCCAGCCGGTCGCTTTTTTATTTGCATTTGGCGCGAAGCCTCGCTAGTTTGCTGAGCATGGCAGTCATCTTATCGGGAGACTTATTCAACAGGAGGGTAGGTCATGCTCATCGCATCGTTACTGAGTTCATTGCGCGTCACCGGCTTGGCTCCGGTCATTGTCGTTCTCAAGTCCACGGCTCAGGCAGCATCGACGGTTGATCCGGATGAATTGAAGCGGCATTTTATCCGCAACGCTGCGACACAAGACGGCGGCATCATGGCGTCGTTGCGCATGTCGAGTAACCGTCGTGCCAAACGCGCTGTGGCAGCTGAGTCACAAGAGCCGCCGCCACCGTCCATGCGTTACTACCCGAACTTAGGTGTCGTCTATGGCACGATCGATGCGAGCGGCTTACGCGCTTTGAGCAGGGACGACAAGCGGGTGAAGAGCATCTTGCCCGCCAGCCCCGTGCGTATCATTCGTCCCGTACGGGTCAGTGCTGCGAAGCTCGAGCATGAATTGACATGGGGAATTCAATCGCTCAATGTCCAGCGATTGTGGGACAAGGGGATTCGTGGGAAAGGCATTTTGGTTGGCCATCTTGATACCGGGGTTGATGGAAAGCACCCGGCACTCAAAGGAGCGATACATGCTTTTGCGGAATTTGATTCCTTAGGACGACGAATCGACCGCGAGCCCAGTCAGGCAGTGGACTCGGACCAGCATGGCACGCACACGGCCGGTACCATCGCGGGTCGAGAAGTGGGAGGGCATGCGATTGGAGTAGCCCCGGAATCGCAACTCGCTAGTGCGATGGTCATCGAGGGAGGCAACGTGATCGCGCGCATTTTAGGCGGCATGGATTGGTCGATTGAAAAGCAAGTCCGCGTACTCAGCATGTCGCTCGGTTTTCCTGGTTGGGTTGAGGACTTCCTCCCGCTAACCCAAATTCTCCGGCGACGAAACATTCTGCCCGTCTTTGCCGTTGGCAACGAGGGCCCGGTGACCAGCCGCTCTCCGGGGAACTACCCTGAAGCACTCTCCGTAGGAGCTCATGATAGCAACAAACTAGTAGCCGACTTCTCATCCAGCCAGCGTTTTAATCGCAAAAAGGATCCCATTGTGCCGGATTTAGTGGCGCCTGGCGTTGGGGTGGTCTCTTGCGTACCAGGTAAACGATATGCTGAAATGGATGGTACATCTATGGCGACACCTCACATTGCGGGATTAGCCGCATTATTGATGCAGGCAGCCGAAGGGAAATCAGTCAACGAAATTGAACAGGCCATTTTTAAGTCATGCACATTGGCCAAACCCATGACGAAGCCGCGCGCCAATCGGGGGATGCCCGACGCCGTTAAAGCGCTAAAATTACTCAAGACATCATAAGTCCTTCAGCATAGGTTGAGTTTATGCCTCGCGCTCACGCGAAACTTGACCCGGTCTTGATTAAACAGCTCAGCGCCGCCCAGCAAACATCGAGCGACCCGATCGAAGCGGTTGTCTATCTGCGCCCCACGAAAGGAAGTGCGGCGTTACAAGCCGATCGAGTGGAGAGGACTGTCACCACGCTACTCGACCGAGTCAACCAATCGACCGGTTGTCAACCTCGGGACTATAACACCTTTCGGAATCTTGGCTCGTTTGTGGTCGTTGCTGAAGCATCTTTTATTCGTGAATTGCTCAAGCAACCGGAAGTCGCCTCAGCCGTCGCCAATCGAGCCACAGCGTAGCACTGAGCACATGCTTAGATAACTTACGCGGTCTCTTTCTCGCGGGCTAAGAGCACCGAGCAGGGGGCGTGACTGAGCAGGTTCTCGGACGTACTGCCGAGCATAAATCGTTCGAGCAAGCTGAGCCGGCGCGGGCCGATCACGATCAGATCGGCGTTTTGCGTCGAGCAGGCTTTGAGCAACTGCTCGGCGCTATCCCCTTCGAGCACCAATGGCTGGGCTGATCGCAAGGGTGGTGCTTGGCGAGCCGCCAAGGCTTGCAAGTCGTCGTGGGCCCGCTGCTTCTCGGCGGCATGCTCGCGGCGCCAACCCTGCGCGGCGGCCTCGGTCATCGCATCGCGGGCGGCCTTTTCGAGCCATTCGGGCAACTCGCCCGCAAACATGGGTTCAATCACTTGAGCTAAACAGACTTCGGTCTTGGCAGGCCAATGGAAGGTGCTTGCCAAGGAGCATAAGGTGTTCCCTTGCGACAAGTTCCCCAGCGCGATAATAGCCTTGTAAGGATCAGAGGTCTGTCCACCCCGCTTAGCTCGGGCGATGAACACCGGCACTTTTGCCTCGCGGGCCACGCTGTGCGACACGCTCCCGAGCAGTAATTCCTTGACGGGGCTTAGTCCCCGCGCACCGACAACAATCAGCTCGGACTGTGTTTCGTCGGCCGCGAGCAAGATTCCCCGACGCGGCGGTTGATGACCGACGAAACGCTGAACCGACGGCCGCAAGGCCTCTGGGAAACGCGCCGTGGCGTCACTAAACACCGCCTCGACAAATGCGTGGCGCGTGGCCGCCTGAATCTCGGGGGACATTTCCGACACCGCCGGAAAATGGACCGCCGGTGGAGCGTAATACAACGTGATCACATCGCTCGGAGCGAGCAACTGGCCAATCTGACGAATCGCTTCCTGGCTCCCGACCGACCCGTCCACCGCGACCAAGACCTTCATAGATCTGTTGTCCTTAATACAAGAAGAAACCTGTCCGCCACGGTCCCGTAACTATCGAGCCCGGGCCAAAATCGTTAGACTGATTACGTGAATCTTATCGCACGCGGCGGTTGTTCGCGAGCAGCCCTGTCTCGTGATTGTGTCGAGTTGGCGCCGCGACGGTGCGATTCGAGGTCACGTTTCTCCACCTCGATAGGTGGCCCAAACCCCGCAAGCATCGTTTACTACCCCATGTTTACCGGATTAGTCGAAATCTGTGCCGAGGTTGTCGAGGTTCGCAGCGAACCGCCCGGCGTACGATTGATCATTGCCGCGCCGGCGATCGCCGCCGAAGCCAAGCTGGGGGACAGCATTTGTGTGTCAGGCTGTTGCCTGACGGTGGTCGATCGTGAATGTGGACAACTCGTGTTCGAAGCCGGCCCGGAAACGCTCAAGCGCACGACGCTCGGTTCCTTGCGCGCGGGCTCACGGGTGAACCTGGAGCGTTCGCTCGCGGTGGGGGACCGGCTCGGAGGACATTTTGTCACCGGCCATATCGACGCTCAGGGGGAACTCGTCGAACGGACCAACAACGGCCCGTGGTCGACGCTCTGGTTTCGTGTACCGGTCGAGCTGACGCGACAGATGATCAGCAAGGGCTCGGTGACCGTCGACGGAGCGAGCCTGACGCTCGTCAACGTCGAGTCCGATCGTTTCAGCGTTGCGCTCATCCCCCACACGCTCGCCGTCACCACGCTCGGAGTGCTTAAACTTGGCGACCGCGTCAACATCGAGACCGATCTGTTAGCCAAATACGTGCAAAAACAGCTCAATCCGAGCGACTAATTCAGCGCTCGCCTGCAACGGCGGCCCATCACCCGATCCTTCCCTCTGGTTTTTCTTGGTCAGCATGAACTCACCTCGCCAAACGCTCAGTTACCTGACACGCCGCTTCCAAGAGGTGGGCATTCATCCCAATAGTCGTTATGGACAAAACTTCTTGATCGATTTGAATCTCGTGCAGTTCATCGCCGATTCGGCGCAGCTTGAGCGACGCGATGTGGTCCTGGAGGTGGGGACCGGCACCGGTTCGCTGACGGCGATGCTTTCTCGCCAGGCGGGCGATGTCGTGAGTGTCGACATCGACGAAAAAATGAATCAACTCGCCAGCGAAGAATTGATCGACTGCCAGAACGTCACGCTGCTCTGTCAAGACGCGTTGCGCAACAAGAACCATTTTGACGAAGCGGTGCTGGATGTGGTGCGCAGCAAGCTCAGCAGCGGCACCCATCGTCGCTTCAAATTGGTCGCCAATCTGCCGTACAACGTGGCCACGCCGGTCATGTCGAATCTGCTCTCGACCGACATGCCTCCGTACTCGATGACCTGTACGATTCAAAAAGAACTGGCGGATCGGATTGTCGCTCCGCCGGCCACCAAGGACTACAGCGCGCTGAGCATTTGGATGCAGAGTCAATGCGAGGGGGAGATCCTCCGCACCATGCCACCGACCGTATTTTGGCCGCGGCCGAAAGTCACCTCGGCAATCATTCACCTGCGGCTACAGCCGGAGCGGCGGGCATTGATCGGCGACCTCGAGTTCTTCCACACCACGATTCGCGACCTGTTCTGTTATCGTCGCAAATTCTTGCGCAGTGTGTTGGTCAGCGTCTTCAAAGATCAGTTGACCAAACCGCAGATCGACGAAGTCATGGCTGAGATGCTGTTCGACCAGAACACGCGCGCCGAGGCACTGAGCGTCGACACGCTTATCCGACTGTGTCAGGTGTTGAAAACCCGCTTAGCCAACGTCAAACAGGCGTTGTAGTTCGGCTTCGCTCGCCTGCAGCGCGTACTCGCTAATCTCGAAGACTTCGATGTACTCGATCTGCTCGCCGTATTCCTCGCCGTAGGCGGCGACCAATTCATCACGATAGCGATCCGCGCGGGGACGAACCTTGTCGAGAAACCAGCTCTTCAGCCACTCACGACGTCCCGCAGCGTCGCCAGGCAATTGATCGGCAATGTTTTCGTTGTAAGGCAACCACTCGAAGACCTGCGACGCATGACACGCGAGCATGTCGACCATCACGTCGATTTGACCGCCAATGTCGAGAACCACATCGGCCGACATCGCATTGGGACGTGTGAACCGATCCGGTAAATACGCCACCACCGGATCGCGTCGCAGAGCAGGAACTTCGCGAACCAGATTCGGAACCGTGACCAGATAGCTCGCGTCCTGGACCGCCTGACCCACCGCGCGATGATCGGGATGATAGTCGTTCGTGCGATGCGTTAGCACCAAGTCAGGAGCATAGGTCCGAATCTCACGGATGATCTGCCAGCGTAACTCGAGCGTCGGCAGGAGTTGCCCATCGCGATAATCCCAAACGGCGGACTCGGCACCGATCAACGTGGCTGCCGCGGCCGCCTCGGTTCGACGCCGCGCGGTCAGTTCCTGACCACCGAGGCGAAAATGCCCGGACTCACCATTGGTAACCGAGACCATTTTGACGGCGTGCCCCATCTGTCGGTACAACGACACGATCCCCCCGGCCGAGAACTCGGCATCGTCGGGATGGGCGCCCAAAACCAATAATTTCAACGGTTGTTCACTCATCGTGAAGGCATCATATCCGCCGTCGAAAGGCCTCGAAAGCCACACCGTCCCAATTCGACCGAAATCAGAATTGGAATCGCGCTGAGCGAGTCGTTATCATAGTGATGCCATAGTCTTTTAAGTCTTATCCGGCGATGCACCCAGGCCCGCAGCATGAAGCATTCCATTCAATTCATTGAAATGTCCGGTGAGACGCTCATGCGAATCACCCGCGACGAGGAGATGCATCCGGACGAACTCCGTCAGCTCGGCGTGAACGAGCGTAGCTTGGTCCGTATCAACCGTCAGGGGGATATTGAACTGCGACGACCGGACCGCTGGGATGTCATCGGGGGGCTTTTGGGAGATTTTTCGGATCGGGTAAAAAAGGAAACTGGTTTGGATTGGGCATAAAGCCTTTCCCTGATTTCATGCTCCGGCGACGCTTTCTCAACTTGCGAATTGCTATCGCAAGTTCATATTTGATCGTGCGTTACAAGTTAATCTGCACGCTCCGCCGACAATCAAGGCGGAATTGAACGCCGACAAATGCCGATAACGACTTCGTCTCTTCAACCGTCGACCGGACGCCCGCCACTACGCCCTAACCACTTGCTCCAGCAAGATTTAGTCGATAGAAACGATCAATTGATTCAGACCGTGGGTCGATCGGAGTCGATTCCGTAGGGCTACTTGGAGAGCCTGTCGTCCGTTTTGTGAAACCGCCTAACAAAATGAATCACGTAGCGCGAACGAGTGACCCCCGAACGGTCGCAAGGCAACTTAAGGTCGTGCCGCGGAAGCATGTTGTTCAGGAGGCCCCCTGTCCTTTCGACTCAATGGAGCTTGGCCTGTCGTGCATCACGAGCTCATGATTTCGACCTCCTACGGTCCGCCGACGTTTGTCGACTTGGTGCGTCACCGCGCCGATACACAACCGGACTTCATCACCTATCGTTTCCTGGTGGATGGTGACGACGAAGAAGTCAGCTTCACCTATGCCGAATTGGACCGCCGCGCTCGGGCTATCGGCCAGACCCTCATCGAACGGGGTTTGACCGGTCAGCGAGCGGTGCTGTTGTTTCCGGCGGGGCTCGACTTTATTGCCTCGTTCTACGGCTGCCTCTATGCCGGCTGCGTCGCGGTCCCCGCTTACCCGCCCCGGCTCAACCGCTCGCTCGAACGCATCGAGCTGATCGCCCATGACTGCGATGCTGCGGTCGCCCTGACCGTCCAGTCGGTCTACGATCGCGTGTCCCCCACGCTCGACCAAGCCCCTGAACTGAACAAGATGCATTGGGTCTGCACCGACCGGATCGATACGTCGGTCGCCGACACCTGGACACGTCCGAATATCAATCGCGAAACGCTGGCCTTTTTACAGTACACGTCGGGCTCGACCGGCACGCCCAAGGGGGTGATGCTGACCCACGGCAACCTGCTGGCCAACTGCTGGATGATTGCCGCGGCGTTCGAGATGACCCGCTCCGTGATTGGCGCGTTCTGGCTTCCCAGCTACCACGATATGGGCCTAGTCGGTGGCATCCTCGAGCCGATGTATGCGGGGGTGCCGGGCGTAAGCATGTCGCCCGTGTCGTTCTTGCAGCGTCCCTTTCGCTGGCTCAAGGCTATTTCCAAATACCGAGCCACCGTCAGTGGCGGACCGAACTTTGCCTACGACCTGTGTGCGCGCAAGATTACGGCCGAACAACGTGCGCAACTCGATTTGAGCTGTTGGGACCTGGCCTTCAACGGTGCCGAGCCGGTCAGAGCCGAGACGCTCGACCGCTTTGCCGAGGTCTTTGAGCCCTGCGGTTTCCGTCGCGAGGCGTTCTATCCCTGCTACGGACTCGCCGAGGCGACGCTCATCGTCGCCGGCGGGTTCAAACATCAACCGCCCGTCGTGCGAGCCTACGATCCCAAGGCCCTCGAAAATGGCGAAGTCGTGCCGGTGCTCGCCAGCCAAGAAAAGGGCGCGCGGCGTTTGGTCGGGTCGGGGCAAACATTGCCAAGCGAAAAGGTCATTATCGTCCGACCCGACACCCAAACCCGCTGCGCCGAAAACGAGGTCGGCGAAATTTGGGTGCAAAGCCCCAGCGTCGCCCAAGGCTACTGGAAGCGAAAAGAAGAGACCGAACACACCTTCCGCGCGGTGCTCAAAGACACCGGCGAAGGACCGTTCATGCGGACCGGCGATCTCGGCTTCTTTCAAGGTCCTGAGCTGTTCATCGCCAGCCGCCTCAAGGACCTCATCATCATTCGTGGGTTGAACCACTACCCGCACGACATCGAGCTGACCGTCGAGCGAAGCAACACGGGCGTAAAACCCGGAGCGGGGGCCGCCTTCACGATCGAAGTCGAAGATCAGCCCAAGCTCGCGATCGTTTACGAAGTCGATCGCCATCAGGTCGACGACGCCGCCGCAATGTTCGAGGCGATTCGCCGTGACGTCTCGCGCGAACACGAATTGCAAGTCGACTCGATTCGACTCATTAAGCAAGGCAGTATCCCCAAGACGAGCAGCGGCAAAATCCAACGTCACGCTTGCCGCCGCGCCTTTCTCGACGGCTCGCTCGACGTGGTCATCGGCTGGGACGCAGGGGACGCCGTCATCATGGCTCCCGAAAGTGCCGCGCCCCTGCCGGCCGAAGTCGAGACCGCCCAGTCGGCTGCCGAGACCGTGCAAGCAACGCCCGAGTTTAAGCTGCAAGCGATCGCCGACGACGAACAGGCCGAGTCGCAGCATGCCCGCATGGTTCCGCTCAAAAAGCGAAGCACGGCCGACTTGGTGCTCGAAGAAGTTCGCCGGATTGCCAAAGAACGCGCCCGCGGACTCACGCTCGATTCGAATATCACCGAGTTGGGGCTCGACTCGCTCGAACGGATGGAAATCCTGGCCGCCCTCGAAGAGCGGTTCGGCGGACGCTTCCCCGAAGAAATTCTGCAATCGCTCGAAACCTGCCGCGAGGTCGTCGATGCCGTCGATCGCTACCTGGGCAAAGGAGTCGAGGCCGAAAAGAACAACGGCCCCGATGTGCCCGAAGAGTACTTCCGCTTCGACTGCATGCCCGAGTACATCCGATTGCGACAAAACCTCGAAATGGTCGAAGCCTCAGGGCTCGGCAATCCGTACTTCCCGGTCCATCAGCGCGTGACCAACGACACGACGATGATCGATGGTCGCGAGTACATCAACTTTTGTAGCTATAACTACGTCGGCATGTCGGGCGATCCCGACGTGACCCGCGCGGCGAAAGCAGCCATCGATCAATACGGCACCAGCGTCTCGGCCAGCCGCTTGGTCTCGGGCGAGAAGACCGTCCATCGCGACTTGGAAAAAGCGATCGCTCAGTTTATCGGCACCGAGGACTCGATCGTCTACGTCGGCGGTCACTCGACCAACGAGACAACGATCGGTCACTTATTCGGTCCCGGCGACTTGATCCTGCACGACGCACTCGCGCACAACAGCATTATCCAAGGCTGTAAGTTGAGCGGCGCGCGACGCCGACCGTTTCCGCATAACGACTATGTCGTCGTCGACGAGTTGCTCCGCGATCTTCGCAGCGAGTATCGCCGCGTGCTGATCGTTATCGAAGGCGTGTACAGCATGGACGGCGACATCGGCGACCTGCCGCACTTCGTCGAACTCAAAAAGAAACACAAGACGTTCCTGATGGTCGACGAGGCGCACTCGATCGGTACCCTCGGCGCGCATGGCCGGGGCATCAGCGAGTACTTCAACGTCAAGCCCTCGGACGTCGATCTCTGGATGGGTACGCTCAGCAAATCGTTCGGTTCGTGCGGCGGGTACATCGCCGGCTCCAAAGCGCTCGTCGAGTACCTCAAGTACACCTCCCCCGGCTTTGTGTACAGCGTCGGCATCTCCCCCTCGAACGCGGCTGCATCGCTCGCCTCGATCCAGGTCCTCGAAGCCGAACCCCAACGCGTCGCGCGTTTACACGAACGGGCAAAATTGTTCCTCAACCTCGCCAAACAGCGCGGACTCAACACCGGGCTGAGCGAAGACTCGCCCGTCGTGCCCATCATCATCGGCAACTCGATGCACGCGCTCGCATTGTCCAAAGCGCTCAAGGATCGCGGCGTCAACGTGCAACCGATTCTCTATCCCGCAGTGGAAGAAAAGGCCGCCCGGCTTCGCTTCTTCATCACCTCCTGTCACACGCCCGAGCAGATTCGCTACACGGTCGATTGTGTCGCCGAGGAGCTTGAGAAGATCAGTCCCGGTTTCGGGCAAGCGAGCGCGTAGAGAAAGCGACGCCTTGCTCGTTCCAGATCCGGTTCGCCGCCCCGCGCCGGGGCGCGCGTGACGATGGCGAACTTGGTCAACTACGCGATGTTTACACGCTCCGCTGCACGTCGCGGCTAACGATCTTGTGTCATCTTCTCCGTGTTCATCTCTGTCCATCCGTGGTTCCGTTCTCTTCTTCATCCCCTCGCGAGCGCATCGCTCTGCTTGACAAAGTCCTCGCCGCGCCATTCATGATCGGCCGACGGCGCAACGGCAGCCTTGGCCACCTGCCGCGCCGCAGTCTGCCGATGCACCAAGTCATAATGCGTCGTGAAGTACTGCAAGCTGTGCCCTTTGAACTGCTCGATCGTTCCGAATTGGTGTTGATCCATGAACGCGGCCAATTCGTCGAGCATCGCATGCACACAGCGATACCCGGTCTTCATGACATAGGTGCAGACTTGCACCGTGTCGCACCCCAACAGGATGAACTGGGCCGCGTCGCGCCCCGACTCAATGCCCCCGATACCCGAGAGCGTCCGGCCTGGAAATTCATCGCGAATCACCTTGGCCACTTCCATGCACATCCGCAGCGCGATCGGCATCACCGCCTTGCACGAGTAGCCGCCGGGGGTCGTGTAGCCCTCGACCGTCGGCTCGGGCCGCAGCGTGTCGAGGTTCACGCCAATCACGCTGCGAATCGTATTGATGGCGCTGATCCCCTGACAGCCGGCCTTCAAGGCCGCACGAGTCGGGTCTTCAATGTGCGTCACGTTCGGGGTCATCTTGGCCCAGACCGGTACCTTAGCCACCTTCATCACCCAGCCGCATACCTCCGCGAGCAGCTCGGGATTCTCGCCCATCGCAGAACCCATTCGCCGCTCAGGTAGCCCGTGCGGGCAAGAGAAGTTGCACTCGAGCGCGTCGACGCCCGCCTCTTGACATCGCGAGACGATCTCGGCCCAGGCCTCTTCACGGTACTCTTCCATGATCGAGGCGATCAGCACACGCTCGGGATAGCGATCTTTAAGCTGCTTGAACTCATCGATCCAGGTCGAGAAATCTCGATCACTAATCAACTCGATGTTTTCCCAACCAATGATCTCTTTGCCGTCGTGGGTTCGCAGCCGACCGTAACGCGGCTGCACATTGACGACCTTGCTGGCGTCGAGGCTCACGGTCTTGCAGATCACGGCCCCCCAGCCTTCGTCGAATGCTTTGCCAATCACGTTGGCGTTGGTCCCCGGCGGGCCCGAGGCAATCACGAAAGGATTGGGCAGAACCAACCCATTGACGGT
Source organism: uncultured Planctomycetaceae bacterium (assembly GCA_964387325.1). Lineage (GTDB taxonomy): Bacteria > Planctomycetota > Planctomycetia > Pirellulales > PNKZ01 > CAZZBK01. Next base: position 24,676 of record CAYLYE010000028.1, on the reverse strand, counting down.
GGTGCGTAAGTCGGCCATGGCCAAATACTCGCGGCGAAGAAGAGAGCGAATCTCGATACGATTGCTCTATTATACGCTCAGCGAGTATTTCGCGAGAATGTCAGCAAATAGCCATTTATTGCCGCGATCAACCAAGCTTCGCCTTGAGTTGATCGATGTCCGACTTGAGTGTCTGCCGGAAGATGGCCAGATCGGAACTGTGCATAATCAGATTGCCACCCGCCTTGGACCACTCGACCTCGCGATCGATGCTTTCCCAGAAGTGAATGCCGGCCCCCACGTGATGCGATCGTGCGATGCGAAAGATGGTCCGCACCGCCTCGTCGAACTTCGGATGCGTGTACTGCTCGGGAATGCCCAGGCTGCACGACAGGTCGTGGGGGCCGATCAGCACGGCATCGAGACCGGCGACGCTACAAATCTTGTCGAGGTTGTTGATCGCCGCGACGCTCTCGATGTTGGCAATGCAGATCATGTCGGCGTTGCGATCCTCAAGGTATTTTTTCAGTTCCGGCTCGAGCACACTCGTATTATCGAGCGCCTGCTCCAGACGATCTCCCTTGAGCGGGCGCCATCGCGCGGCTCCGGTGATGGCCCGGGCTTGCTCGACCGTTTCGAGGTACGGCCCGATCACGCCACTCGCCCCGCCGTCGAGCACCTTGACCGCCTCGTACAAGTCATTGCACGGGATGCGGACCACCGGAGGTAAGCCCATCGCGGCATACGTGCGGCACATCCAGGAGAGCGTCGCGCGGTCGAGCGGAATGTGCTCGCTATCGATGAACACGAAGTCGACGCCCGATTGCTTGACCGCCTGCGGCCAAAAAGTTGACGGGGCAATAGCTGCCGTGGCGAACACATTGCGACCTTCGTGCAAAGCACGGCGAATCTCTTGACCGGTGGGCATGATGCGAGTCCTGGTTGAAAAATGAGTCGTGAATAGGAAGCGTGAGTTTACGAAACGTCGACCCGGCGACCACTGCAGGCTGAGGCGAGCGCGGCCTCGACCGTGGAACAGATCGCCCGGCTCGCATGAGCATCAAGGATCGTCGAGCCGTCGGTCTCGATGGCACGGCGGAAGTTCTCGACCTGCTCGTAGTCGTTGTCGATGGCCAATCGTCGGTGTCGAAACTCGGCCGGTGGCTGGCCGCGATAATACACCGCCGCCTCGGGTCGAGCTTCGCTGATCACCAGTGCGCCTCGCTCGCCGAGCACATGCAGCTTGATCTCACCGATGTCTGGGTGGCTCGCTTTGCCGATCCGCCCGATGCACAGTGTGCCGAGCACGCCGTTGTCCATTTCCAGCGAGACCGTCCCCAGGTCGTCGATCGCGTTGTCGACATTGAGCTGGTGGAAGTGACTGGCCGTGCGGGCAAACACGCGCTTAACGTCCCCGCCGATCAGGGCTCGCATATAGGCGAGCGGATAGATGCCCTCGATCTGCAATTCGCCCAGCGGCTTTTGTCCCAGCCCGCCGTCGCTGCCGTCGACATGAGCGGCGATCTGATGGCACTGCCAATCCATCGGCTGCTCGGAAGGCTTTTTCATCGACTTGGGTGGCCCGGCATCTTTGGCAAAGTAGAAGTCAACATGCACGGCGTAGGGCTTACCGATGGCCCCCTCGGCAAGCAGTTCACGAGCATGAATCACGGCGGGCAAAAAGTTCCGGTTCCACATGAGGAATTTGACTTTGTGTCGCTCGATCACTTTGACTAGTCGGTCGCACTCGGCGAGCGAGCTCGACATGGGCTTATCCTGAATCACATGCTTGCCCAGCTCGATGGCCCGAATGCTCAAATCACAGTGCCGCTCGGCCTGCGGGCTGACGACCGCGACCTGCACGTTGAACTCGGGCAGAGCGCGTCGCACGTCGCGAATGTAGGGGATGCGATACTCTGCGGCGAACGCCTGGTTACGCTCGTGGACCCAGTCGGGCTGAGCAGGATCGTCGGCCACGACGACCAACTCGAACTGCGGATGGGCGGCGACCCCCTGCGGCACATAAGCGTGCTTGACCACACTGAGCACGGCACAACGATAACGTTTGGGTTCAGTGCTCATGGTTAGTTGACCTCCGCGAGTGACACACTCTGACCGCTCGACAGCGACCGCTCGGCCGCGCCGATCAACCGCCGCACTTGTTGCCACTGCGACTGGCCACACCGCGGCGCGCGGGGTGTCGACTGCGCGTCGATGAACTCCTGCAATGTGGCGAGCTGTTCGCGGTCACCTTGCGCGGTTTTTCGAGCTTGCGGGTGACCGCCTCCGAACACGAGTTGCATGTTGTGATGGTCATCCGCATACGCCGCGCCGGTCGAGGCAATCACGCTCAACGAGTAGTAATCGTCCCCCTGCGGCAGGCCACGATGACAGTCGAGGATCGCCATCCGATCGTCGGCAAAGCCGAGATGGATTTGTAGATAATCGAGGCTCGACGGTTGGTCGGGGTCATGCGCTCGAGCTTGGGCAAACACGACGGTCGGTGCTTGGTCGACCAGCGAGCAGGCGAGTTCCAACTGGGGCGCTGCCAGTTGCCAGGCGCTCCGTTTCGGGTCGCTGAGCCAGTGATGAATCCGAACGAGCCCCGGCTCGCCGAGCTTCTTCGAGAGCAACTGCTCCCGGACCGTCTGGACGCTGGGCAAGAAGCTGAAGCCGTGCCCCCACATCCAGGCCGCGTGATTGTTATTCCATCGCGACCAATCGAGCTCGAGCGGGCGATGATCACGGGCCGAGAGCAACAAGCCGTAGGGAGTCGTGGCGACCCAGGCATCAAAGGCGCCGGCATGTTTTTCCTGCAACGCGGTTGGTGACGTAGCGGTGACACTCGCGCCGAGTTGTTGTGCCACGCGCTGGGCGATGTCGGCCGACGACTCGACCACGGCCGTGATGATCCCACCGCGCAGGCGTGGCACGATCCGCTGGAGTGCCGCAGAGTGTGATTCCATTCCAACGATGGCCAATCGCAGCATGGTATCGGCTCGCGAGTGCTGAGGAAAAAGACGCTAGGGTTCGCCCCCAGCTCAAATTGTGGCGGGGCAAGTGCTGAGTTAAGATAAACGTTCTGCGAATAGATTACGACTCCCGCCGAAATATAGAATCATGTCTGAGCGCGTTTCTTGCTGGACTCGGTTTGTGGCCGCCGGTGTTGGATTGGCAGGGCTCATGTTTCCCTTGTTGAGTCCTGCGGCGGACGCCGATTTTTTCGAGCAGAAAATCCGTCCCGTGCTCATCAAGCACTGCTACGAGTGCCACTCGGCCGAGGCCGCGAAGTCCAACAAGCTCAAGGCCGGCCTGGCACTCGATACCCGCGCGGGCTGGACGACGGGGGGCGAGAGCGGGGCGGCCATCGTGCCTCGCAAGCCTGACGAGAGCCTGCTGATCCAGGCTCTGCGGCACGGCGACGACGCGCCGGCGATGCCCCCGGACGAGAAATTGCCCGCCACGGTCATCGCCGATTTCGAGCATTGGATTCGTACCGGGGCATTCGATCCCCGCGAAGGCGCCGCGGTCGCCGTCAAGAAGGGGCTGAGCATCGCCGAGGGGCGGCTGTTCTGGTCGCTCCTTCCACCTGTGTCGCCGCGCGTGCCTGAGGTCCGGCAACGTGACTGGCCCGCCGACGACATCGATCGCTTCGTGCTCGCCAAGTTGGAAGAGCAACGGTTGCCACCGTCCACAGACGCTCGACCCGAAGATTTAATTCGCCGCGTGTATTTTGATCTGATTGGGTTGCCGCCTCAGCCCGAAGCGGTCGAGCGGTTCGTGAGTGCGTGTCAGGCGGAGCAACAGAAGTCATCCGCGTTCAGTGTTCCGCCTTCGGCTTTTTCAGCGCTCGTGGATGAACTGCTCGAGTCACGCCACTTTGGCGAGCGTTGGGGTCGTCACTGGCTCGACAGCGCGCGCTACGCTGACAGCAACGGACGCGATCGCAACGTGTTCTTTTATCATGCGTGGCGATATCGCGATTGGGTCATTGCGGCGCTCAATCGCGATCAGCCGTATGATGCGTTCGTGCGCGACCAAATCGCTGGCGATTTACTGGGCGGGGCCGATCGTGCCGAGCAGGACGCTCGACTCGTCGCGACCGGCTTTCTGGCCTTGGGTGCCAAGGCATTCGAGGAACAAAAGCCCGACGTGTTCCGTATGGACGTGGTCGACGAGCAGATCGAACTCATCGGTCGCACGGTGCTCGGCCTGAGCGTGGGATGTGCGCGGTGTCACGATCACAAATTCGATCCCATTCCCACGGCCGACTATTATGCCTTGGCCGGAATCCTTCGCAGCACCGAGACGCTCTACGGCTATGGTCCCGTCGGCATCAAGGCCACGGCCCACTCGCATAGCACGTATCATGCGTTGGGTGAGGACGCCGAGCGACTCGCCCCGGCCGGTCGAGCGTATCATGCTCGGCTCCATGAGCTGACACTGAAACGCAACACGGCCCGCTCGGATCGCTACCGGATCGTGCGTCGCGTCGCCGATGCCAAGGTGCAGATGCTCAAAGCGGGGGCCGACCAAGCGAAGTTCACGCAAGACATTGCCCGCATGGAAGAAGAGATCAAGCAGTGGGATATCAAGATCAAGGAGGACGATCGCGTGCTCAATGAGGCGTTCGATCAGCCTCCGCCGGAGCCCGCTTGGGCGATGGGAGCACGTGATCGCACGAGCATTGAAGACTGCCGCATTCATATTCGCGGCGACACGCTGAACCTTGGCGATACCGTACCGCGCGGTGTGTTGCAAGTGATCGCGCTGCCGCAAGCGAAGATCGACCCCACGAGCAGCGGTCGCTTGCAACTTGCCGAATGGTTGACCGATCGACGCAACCCGCTCACGGCGCGCGTGTGGGTCAATCGGGTCTGGCAACACCTGCTGGGGCGCGGACTCGTCACGACACCCGACGATTTCGGAGTCAACGGCGCACGCCCCTCGCATGGCGCGCTGCTCGACCATCTCGCCACGAGATTCATGAACGATGGCTGGTCGACGAAGCGGTTGATTCGTGCGATCGTGCTGAGTCGCACCTACCGGCAAGGGACACGATCCGCCACACCGCAAATCATGGCGGCGAACGTGCAGTCGGACCCCGACAACGTGTATCTGTGGCATTTCAAGCCGCGACGACTCGAGGCCGAGGTGCTTCGTGATGCGATCATGAGCGTCAGCGGTCAGCTCGACGTCTCGCCAAGTGCGGAGCCGTTTTTGTCACAGTATCATCCGCATCGCGAGCAGGAATATCGCACGTTTCAGCCGATCTTTACGCCCGACAAGCTCGAGCACGCGCAGCGGAGTGTGTATCTGCCGGTGGTGCGTGGCGTGTTGAACGAGACGTTTCAGTTGTTCGACTTTGCCTCGCCCGACCGACCGATCGCACAGCGAGATGAGAGCACCGTGCCGGCGCAGAGCCTGTTCATGATGAACAACGCGTGGGTCATTGAGCAGGCTCGACACGCGGCCCGGCGCGTGCTTGCAGACGCGGCGTTCGACGATGCCGCGCGGATTGACCGTCTGTATCGTCTCGCCTTTGCGCGTTCTCCGACGTTGTCGGAACTCGACGTCGCCCAAAAATACTTATCCAAACCCGAAGCCCTGCAGATTGATCCCAAGTCCAAAACCGCTCCTTCATCCGACGCGTTGCGAGTCGAGCGCTGGGCAAGTTTTTGCCAGGCGATATTCGCGAGCGCGGAATTTAGGTACCTGAAGTAAGGACAAGAGAAGGGATGAGGGATGAGGGATGAAATGGAAGGCAAAGCAAAAAATCGTGTCGATTTGAGAATTCGAACGCAAGATTTTGCGTTGCGGGTGATCCGATTGTACACCTCGTTACCCAAGTCACCCGTGGCTCAGACTCTGGGAAAGCAGGTACTCCGTTCAGGCACATCGGTTGGTGCACAGCTTAGTGAAGGGGTGCGTAGTCGCTCGCAAGCAGAAATCATTAGCAAATGGGAGAGCGCACTCCAGGAACTGGAAGAAACCCAGTATTGGTTTGCATTGCTCGTTGGAGCTAAAGTAGTCAAGGCGACTCAAATGAGCGCTTTGAGAAAAGAATGTGACGAATTGATTGCCATCATCACCTCCTGCGTCAAACGCATGAAAACTGCATAAGATATTTTATGACTTCTTCATTTCATCCCTCACCCTTCATCCCTCATCCCTTTCTTCCTTCCCGAAGGGCATTCCTCCGCCGCTTGTCGGCCGGGTTCGGTTACTTGGCCTTCTCGGCCATGTCGACGAACGAGTCGTCGAGTCGCGGCGCTGAGAACGACCCGGCGGGTCCGTTGAGCCCGAAACCATCGCACTTCGCGGCGAAAGCGAAGCGCGTCATCTTTCTGTGCATGCGCGGCGGACCGTCGCACATCGAGACCTTCGACCCCAAGCCGAAACTCTCGGCCGATACGGGCAAGCCCGGCCGAACCAAGAACTTCAACCTGCTCGGTTCACGCTGGAAGTTCAACCGTCATGGCGAGAGCGGCCTGGAGGTGGTCGAGCTATTGGGCGAGACCGCCAAGCACGCCGACAAACTGTGCGTGTTGCGCGGCATGCACACCGACAATGAAAATCATCCGCAAGCCTTGGAGCAGATGCACACCGGTAGTTTCCAGTTTATTCGCCCTTCGATGGGCTCGTGGATCGTGTATGGGTTAGGGACCGAGAACGCAAGCCTGCCCGGGTTCATCTCGATCAATCCGCTCACGGCCCTCGGCGGGCTACGGTACTACTCGAGTGCATTTTTGCCGGCCGCGTATTCGGCCTCGCTGCTGGGTGACGCGCAACGACCGAGCCGTAACCCGACGATCGGTAATCTCGCGCAGACACGCTTGACGGTCGAGGCGCAGCGCGAACAACTCGCGCTGTTGCAAGTCATGAATCGCGGCGCGGCCGAGCAGTTAAACGACTCGCGCGTCGAAGGCGTGATTGAATCGTACCAGCTCGCGTTTCGGATGCAGAACGAACTGCCCAAGGTCATGGATCTCTCGGGCGAATCGAAGGAAACACTCGCTCTGTACGGGGTCGATCAACCGGCGAGCGACACCTTCGGTCGACAGTGTTTGTTGGCGCGGCGGTTCGCCGAGGCGGGTGTACGATTCATCGAGGTGACCCATACCGATTGGGATCATCACGGCTTTCTCAGTACGCTGATGCCCAAGAACTGCCAGGCGATCGATCGACCCGTCGCCGGGTTGCTCAGCGACCTGGAGCGTCGTGGCTTGCTCGACGACACACTGGTTGTGTGGGGCGGAGAATTTGGCCGCACGCCTGACGATCCGACGCAAGATGGACGCGGTCACAATAACAAAGGCTACTCGATGTGGATGGCCGGCGGCGGGGTCAAGAGCGGCACCGTCTATGGAGCAACCGACGAATATGGTTACGAAGCGATTAGCGGTAAGATTCACACGCACGACCTGCATGCGACGATGCTGCACCTGCTGGGACTCGATCATGAACGGCTCACCTATCGTTACGGCGGCCGCGACTTCCGGCTGACCGACGTGAAGGGGCGAGTCGTGAAAGAAATCGTGGCCTAGTGCCGCTGGGAAAGAGACTCGCTTGCCGACCAAGTTGCTCCGGCCGTGGCGAGCGACTAGACTCGAATACGTTCGTTACCCGCCTCGAAGAGCCCACCTCAGGAATCTGTCGCCATGCTGTGCGTTGCTCGGTTCGTGCTATTGAGTTTGCTGTTCGTGGCCCCGGTGGTCGCAGAGGCCGAGAAGCTCGATTTGCCTTGGCCCGATCGCAATGGCCCGACGTTCGACGGTCGCGCTCGCTCCGCGGACATCGTCGGGCTCCCGACGCATTGGGACGAGGCCACGAAACAGAACCTTGCCTGGAAGATTCCGCTCGAGGGGCAAGGGCACTCGACCCCGGCGATCGGCAAAGGCCGATTGTGGCTCACCGCTTCGAGCAGCGATGGCAAGCAGAATTTCGTCTACTGCATCGATGCCCGGTCGGGCAAGATCATCCATCACAAGTTGATCTTTGAGAACGAGAAGCCCGAGCCGCTGGGAAACCCGATCAACACCTATGCGTCTCCCTCGCCGTTGTTGGAAGATGACGCGGTCTATGTTCATTTCGGCAGTTACGGGACCGCGCGACTCAACAGCGAGACGGCGGAGATTGTCTGGCAGCGGCGTGATTTTCCGTGCCGACATTTTCGCGGCCCCGGTTCGTCGCCCGCCATTTACGAAAATATCATGGCGCTGACGTTTGACGGCATCGATCAGCAGTACGTCGCGGCGGTCGACAAACGGACCGGCGCCACGCTGTGGAAGACACCGCGCTCGACCGACTATAAGGACCTGAACGAGAAGGGGCTCCCCAAGGGGGACGGCGACTATCGCAAGGCCTACAACACGCCGGGCTTTACCAAGGTGGGCAACGGTGTGCAGTTGGTCTCGATCGGTTCGCGAGCCGCCTTCGGGTACGACGCTTTCACGGGGCGCGAGATCTGGACGATCGAGCATCTCAACTACAATGCAGCGGTCCAGCCGTTGTTTTTACCCGGCGTGGCCTTGATTAACACCGGCAGCGAGCGGGGCAGCCTGATCGCGCTGCGGCTGGACGACTCGACCCGAGGAAACGTCACGACCAGCCACGTGATTTGGGAGCGGAAGAAAGGGAACGCCGCGCACGCCTCGCAGGTGATGATCGATGGTCGGATCTATTTAATCACCAACGCGGGGGTGGCCTCCTGTGTGGATGCCAAGAGTGGCGAGGAAATTTGGACCAAGCGAGTCGGCGGTAACTTTTCGGCCTCACCGGTCGTCGCTGACAAGCTGATCTATTTCTGCGACGAGAAAGGAACCACGACGGTCATTCGAGCCGGCGCGGAATATGACGAAGTGGCGCAAAACAAACTTGACGAGGGAATGCGTGCTTCGCCCGCCGTGGCTTACGGGGCCCTCTATTTGCGGACCTATGGGTATCTGTACAAGATCGCGAGTCCGGGGCGATAGAAAGTTGGGGAGGTTTTCGGTTTTCAGTTTTCGGTTAGCCGATATCCGTTCTCCGGTCTCCCGGCTCACTTCGGCCTGCCCTTGCCCGTTCTGTCGGCGGGTCTTATGATACTCGCTTCGTTATTTTGACGCAGGTGTCGTAAGTCCTTAGGGTTAGCGTGCTTTACGATGGGTCATTCGCTCGCGGTCTTTGCTCAAGTAGGGGGCGAGGGGATTCTCCCTTTCCTGCCGATCATCCTGTTGCTCGGCGTCTTTTACTTCCTCATTCTGCGACCGCAGAAGCAGGACCAAGCGCGACGCGCCGAGATGTTCCGTAGTCTCAAGAAGAACGATCGCGTCGTCACCAGCAGCGGCATCTATGGTGTCGTCACCAACGTCGAGATCGACAAGAACGAAGTTAGCTTGCGGGTCGACGAGACCTCGAACACGAAATTGCGCGTCACACTCACCTCGATCGCTCGGGTATTGGGTGAGACGCCGGAAGAAAAGAAGTAACTGAACACCCCACCGACGCCGTCGTCGGTTGTTGCGGCGAGCTACTGTCGAGCGCGGGCGGAAGCGAGTGTCTTTCGTCGTTCGACAGGGGCCGCTCATCGATATGGAATTAGCCATGCCACGCACAGCCATCACCAAGATATCCCAGGGTCCTCGGACCGGCCGCACGTTGCTCATTGCGGTGCTGATTGCCCTGACGAGTTGGACTGCAACCCGTTCGTTGACCATGGCGCAAGACGCCAAGACCGACGCCCCCGCGGCGGCGAAGGCCGAGACTCCGGCGCAAGAAAACACCCCGGTCAAGGCAGCCGCCCCGGCCAAGACCGAGAGCACAAACAGTGAGTCGAAGTCGGCCGAGACGCCCATCATCGTCCAATCGACCAAGGCCGCGGTTACGACCAAAAGCGAGGCCAGCAATTCGATCGGCCAAGGTTTCCTGATCGTATTTGCGTTGTTCGTCGGCTCGGGGCTCGTCGGCTACTGGCTGAGCAAGGCCGTGCAACTGCCCGACCAGAGTATTCGTTTTCAGATCGTCACGTTTGCCATCGCAGCCTCGATTGCGGTCGTCTCGTTGAGTTGGCCGCCCGAGTTGGGTATCGATCTGAGTGGCGGCTCGATTTTGAATTTTCGCGTCGATCGTAGCAAGATGACCGAGAGCCGCATCGACATGGATGGGATGGTCGCGGCGATCAACAAACGGGTTAATCCGGGCGGTGTGCGTGAAGTGATCGTGCGTCCGTACGGTGGTGGCGAAATCGAAGTGATTATCCCCTCGGCCTCGCAAGACAAGATGGAGGAGGTCAAGCGGCGGATTACCTCAAGCGGCGCGTTGCAGTTCCGTATCGCGGCGGATCTTGAACACGATCAGGCCATTGTCGACCTCGCGCAACGTGAGCCCAAGGACGATGTCTTTCTCGTTACCAGCGAAGGGCAGCGCAAGCACGTCGCCACTTGGTTTCCTGTCGATAAGGCGGAAGAACCCGAGATGCGCTCACGCACCGGGCACGTTTCGCGCGTCAACGTTGCCGGCGACTATCAAGTGCTGGTGCTGATCGACACCTACCATGTGACCGGCGAGTATCTCGTGCGGGCCGAGTCCGACATGGACCCGCGAACAGGAAGCCCCTGTGTCTCGTTCGTGCTCAACGCGCGCGGAGCAAATCTATTCGGCACCTTGACCGGTACCAACCTGCAGCGGCAACTCTCCGTCATTTTGGATGGCTACTTTAAGTCATCGGCGACCATCCAATCGCAGATCAACGGCAATGGCCAAATCACGGGCAACTTCACCAAAGAGCGGGTCGCCGAGCAGGTGGCCATCCTACAGGCGGGCAGCTTGCCCGCGGCGCTCGAAAAAGAGCCAACCAGCGAAATGTTCATTGGCCCCACGCTCGGTCGCGACACGATCGAGAAGGGGGTCAACGCGATGCTGATCGGCACCATCGCGGTCGTGATCTTCATGCTCATTTACTACCGTTTTGCCGGCATCGTGGCGAACATCGCCGTGGTTCTGAACGTGCTGCTCACGGTCGCGCTGATGATGATGTTCCACGCCGCCTTCACGCTCAGCGGGTTGGCCGGCCTGGCGCTGACGGTCGGCATGGCCGTCGACGCGAACGTGCTCATCTATGAACGCATGCGCGAAGAACTGGCCAAGGGGTCCACGCTCCGCATGGCTATTCGCAACGGCTTCGATCGAGCCACGACCACGATCATCGACGCCAACGTCACGACGCTCATCGCCGGTATCGTGCTCTACTGGCGCGGCACCGATCAGGTCAAAGGCTTCGCCGTGACGCTGATCATCGGCCTGCTCACCAACTTATTCACGGCCATTACCGTCTCGCGCGTGATCTTCGACACGGTTGAGAAAAACCGCTGGGTCAAGAAGCTCAACATGATGCAGATGATGGGCCAAACCGCGATCGACTTCATTGGTTACCGAAAATTGGCCGTGGCTTTTAGCACGATCGTGATCGGCATCGGCATGGCGGCTTGCTACACCCGAGGCCGAGATCTGTTCGACATTGACTTCACCGGCGGCACCAGCGTGCAAGTGCTGTTCAACGAGCCACACGACGTAACCGCCGTGCGAAAAGCCGTGCAAGAACTGGACGACGTCACGGTTCAAGACCTGAAGACGAGCGAGGACAAGGACCACGGCTACCGGTTCTTGATCGTCACGTCCGAATCGAACACGCTGCTCGACGAGTCGGGCAAACCACAGATCAACGAGAGCTCAAAGCAACCGATCGACACGCACGTCGTGGAAAAGAAGCTGTGGAAGATTTTTTCCGGTCAGCTCAAATCGAACCAGGTGACGATCGAGTCGATCAAGCCGCTGGCCAGCGTCATTCCCACGACCAAACCAGGAGCCGCTCGTGCGTTGAACCTGGATACCGCCCTGGCCTACGCGCCCGAGGCGTTGCTCGCCCAGTCGGACGACAAAACCAAGAGCGACGCCGCACCGGCCAAGGCCGAACCTGCTAAAGAAGCCCCCAAGACCGAGTCGCCTAAGACTGAGTCGCCTAAGACTGAAGCTCCAAAAACCGAACCCAAGGCCGTCGACACGAAAGCGGCGGACCCCAAGCCCGCCGATGCAGCAAAGGGTGCGGATGCCGCGAAGGGTGCCGATGCAAAGCCGGTTGACCCGTTCGCCGGCGGCTCATTAGCACAGCTCAAATTCACCGACAAAATCGGTCACCAAGCGCTGTCCGAGTTAATCAACGGCCTGCTGCAAGAGTCGAAGCAAAACAATGTGCTGGTCGACATCACCAACCCGCTGCACGCGGCCGGCAAGTCGAAAGGCCATACTGACTGGGAGGTCAAGCTCTCACTCGGTGAAGACTCGGCGAAGTCGTTGTTCGCTCGCCTGTCGAAAAAATTGATCGATGAACCGCTGTTCCCGGCCAGCAGCCAGATTGGCGCTCAAGTCGCCAAGAACACACAGGTGATTGCCGTTTGGGCTGTCATTATCAGCTTGATGTTGATCTTGGCCTATGTCTGGTTCCGCTTTACTCAGGTGTACTTCGGCATCGCCGCGATCGTGGCCGTTATTCATGACGTGCTCGTGACGATTGGCTTCGTGGCCCTAAGCCGCTGGCTAGCCGGTCCGCTCGACGCGCTCGGCGTCGATCAGTTCAAGATCAACCTCACGGCCATCGCCGCCTTCTTGACGATCATCGGCTACTCGCTCAACGACACGATCGTGATCTTTGACCGGATTCGTGAAATTCGTGGCAAGAGCCAAAACATCACGGCCGACTTGGTCAACCTCAGCATCAACCAGACGCTCAGCCGAACGCTGCTCACCTCGCTCACCGTGTTCATCACCGTGACGATCCTCTACGCCTTCGGCGGTCAGGGAATTCATACCTTCGCGTTTGCCATGGTCATCGGCACGATCACGGGCACCTACAGCACCGTCTACATCGCGACCCCGATCGTGCTATGGCTCAACGGCTGGAAAGGGACCGAAAACCGAGCCTCGCAGGGCAAGATGGTCTCGGCGACCGGCGGATAACTCAATGAAACCACCCGAATGAACTAGATCGTTCGTTCGAGCCGGGGGCATCCGCCCCCGGATAAATTTGCCCCGCTGGCATTTTCGCTATCATCCGCCAGGTAATCCCGGGACTCGCATCCCGGGCTCGCCTTAATGCTCCACGGCGACCTGCTGGGCTCGGTGCTAGCTCGCACTGAAACACCCGATTTGCCTTGAGTTAAGCCCTGCGTTGGCATAAGCTAACGAACATCGGTTGGACCTCCCGCCGGGTCATCCCTCCTGCCCCTTAGCTCCGAATGCCGACCATGCTGTTCACTGCGCGTCTGTTCGTCGCTGCGCTACTGCTTGCTGGCGATTTGGCCATCTCGGCTGCGGCGGACAAACTGATCGCTAACCCGCCGCAAGTCACCCTGACCGGCTCGGGTGCCCGTTACACGCTACTGCTTGATCGTCAGGTTGCTCCCGACCGACTCGTCGATGCCACTTCGCTCGCCCAGTTCAGCACCTCGGCACCCCAAATATGTCGTGTCAGTGCCGAGGGAGAATTGACCGCCATCGCCGATGGCAGCGCCACGATCACGATGGAAATCGATGGGCAACGTGTCTTTACGACCGTCACGGTCAAAGACACCCAAGTCCCCCGGGCTATTAACTTTGAAAACGACATTACGCCTTTGCTCACACGTTTTGCCTGCAACTACTCGGGCTGTCACGGCAAGGCCGAGGGGCAGAACGGCTTCAAGCTGAGTGTGTTTGGATTCGACCCTGGGGCGGACTACAACGCGCTGGTCAAAGAGACCCGCGGTCGGCGTGTGTTCCCGGCGGCTCCGGATCGCAGCTTGCTGTTGCAGAAGGCGGCCGGTGTGGTGCCCCACGGCGGCGGCGCGCGGCTGGCCACCGACTCGCGCGAGTACGAACTCATTCGCGAGTGGATCGCGACGGGGTTGCCGATCGGCAGTGACTCGGATCCCAAGGTGCTGAGCATCGAGTTGACCCCCGGCGAGCGCGTCCTCGAACAACAGACCTCGCAACGACTGCGGGTCGTGGCCCGCTATAGTGACGGCCGCGAGGTGGACGTTACCACGCTGGCCAAGTTTCAATCGAACAACGATACGGTGGCGAGCGTCGACGAATCGGGGTTGGTAAGCGTCGCTGAAACGCCCGGCCAGGTCGCCGTGATGGCGAGTTTTGCTGGCCAAGTCGACGTGTTTTTGGCCATGATCCCGCGCCGCGAGAAAATCGAGTCGTACCCGAAACTGCCCGAGGCGAACTTTATTGATCGCCTCGTTCATGAACGGCTGCGGCAGCTACAGATTCTGCCTAGCGAGGTGTGCGACGACGCCACTTTCCTCCGCCGCTCGACGCTCGATGTGATCGGCACGCTCCCCACCGCGGACGAGGCCCGGCAGTTCTTGAGCGACCGCAGCCCCGATCGTCGCGCGCGCTGGGTCGCCGCGTTGCTCGACCGTAGCGAGTACGCTGACTACTGGGCACTCAAGTGGGCCGACCTGCTGCGTGTCGAGCGTCAGGCGCTCAACCACAAAGGCGCGCGCGACTACTACGAGTGGATCCGCGACAGCTTCGCAACCAACAAGCCGCTCGATCGCTTTGCGTCTGAGGTGCTCACCGCCGACGGGCCGCTCAGCGAGACCCCGCCGGCCCATTTCTACAAAGTGGTCACCAAGCCGGGCGACGTGGCCAGCACGCTCTCGCAAGTCTTCTTGGGAGTGCGGATCGCCTGCGCCGAGTGTCATCACCACCCACACGATCGCTGGAGCCAAGAAGACTATTTTGGCATGGCCTCGTACTTCATGCCGCTCAATCGCAAGCCGTCGCCGCGCGGCGAGTCGATCGTCGCGCAGGGCATGTCGCAAGCCAAGCACCCTCGCAGCGGCGAGCTCATCGACGCCCATCCGCTGGGAGCCCCGCTCGTCGAGAGTGACGCAAAAGGAGATCGTCGCGGCGAGTTGGCCGAGTGGCTGACCGCGCCGAACAACCCGTGGTTTGCGCGCAATATCGCCAACCGCACTTGGGCCCATCTGATGGGTCGTGGCATCGTCGAACCGGTCGACGACGTCCGCGCCACGAACCCCCCCAGCCATCCCGAACTACTCGACGCCCTGGCCGACGAATTGGTCAAAAACAAATTCGATGTCCGAGCCCTGATCCGCACGATCATGGCCTCGAACACCTACCAGCGGTCGTCGCACCCAACGGACACCAACTCGGGGGATGAACAAAACTTTTCCCGGGCCTTGTTCAAGCGGCTCGACGCCGAAGTGCTCATGGATGCGGTCTGCCAAACGACCGGTGTGCCGGAAAAGTTTCAGGGGGTTCCCTCCGGCAGCCGAGCTATTCAACTATGGGATAGCCGCGTGAACCACTATTTCTTGCGGTTGTTTGGTCGTCCACTGCGGGCGACAGCCTGCACCTGCGAGCGCAACGCGGAGCCGAATGTCTCGCAAGTGCTGCATTTGTTGAATTCGCCTGCCCTGCAAGCCAAGCTATCTCACCGCGGCGGACGGCTCGCGCAGCTCGTTCCCGCCATGAGCGATAACTCCCGGCTCGTCGATGAGCTGTACCTGACATTTTTCGCCCGCCACCCAAGTTCCGAAGAGCGACAAGTTGCCGAGCCGTTTTTGGCGCAGAGCGCCGATCGAGCGCAGGCGGCTCAGGACTTGGCCTGGAGTTTGATGAATACCCTGGAATTTGTGTTTAACCACTAGGAGAAATGCTGAATGCGGAATGATGAAAGATGAATGAACCAGGACCGCTTTTGCGTTCGTCCTCCGTCCATGCATCATTCTGAATTCAGCATTCATCATTCCAAGGAGTTTCCGATGGCTCGACCATTTTGCGACGGCATGACGCGACGCGATACGCTGCGACTCGGTACGGCCGGTCTGTTCGGCTCTCCGTTGGCACTTCCTTGGCTGCTCGAGCAGCAAGCCCGCGCCGCGACGAGCGAACCGACTCGCAAAATCAAAGCGACGGCGGTCATCTACGTCTTCCTGCAAGGCGGTCTGAGCACGATCGACACGTTCGACATGAAGCCCGAGGCTTCGAGCGAATTTGCCGGCGAGTTTCAACCGATCAGCACACAAGCGTCGGGCGTGCAAATCTGCGAGCACCTGCCGCTCGTCGCCCAGTCGATGGACAAAATCTCGCTGATCCGCTCGTTCAATCATCAGAGCAGCGACCACGGCGCGGCCGACCACTACATGCTCACCGGCTATTTCCCTCGGGCGGGTTTCAACGGCGGATTGAAGCCCAACAACCACTACCCGGCGATTGGGTCGATAATCTCGCGTAAGCTGGGTGCTCGTGGCTCGGTGCCTCCGTACATCTGTTTGCCCAAGATGCCCAACAGTGGTTCATCGGCCTACCTAGGCCCTTCGGCGGCGCCGTTCGCGATCGAAGCTGATCCCAGTGCGCCGCGTTTCGCCGTGCCCGACATTCTGCCGCCGCTTGATTTGGCCGCCAGTCGACTCGATGGGCGACACGAACTGTTGCAAAAAGTCGACCGTTATCAAAAGGCGGTCGAGGCCCAATCGAATGCGCAGGCCGGCGCGGTCAACGCCTTCCGGCAACGCGCGTTCGAGTTGATGACCTCTCCGTCGGCGAAACGCGCCTTCGAGATCAACCAAGAGCCCACGGCTCTGCGCGATCAATACGGCCGCAACACGCTCGGGCAATCGTGCCTGATGGCCCGACGCCTGGTCGAGGCCGGCGTCCGTTGCGTGACGGTCGAGCATGCCAATTGGGACACGCACGACAACAATTTCCGCGCGCTGAAAACCGATCTGCTGCCGAAGCTCGACAGCGCGCTGAGCACGTTGCTCCGCGACCTGCAAGACCGCGGCATGCTCGAATCGACCATCGTGCTCGTGAGCGGCGAGTTTGGCCGCACGCCACGTATTAACAAGAACGCGGGCCGCGATCACTGGGGTCCCGCGTTCACGGTTCCCGTCGCCGGTGGCGGGTTCGTCGGTGGTCGGGTCGAAGGCCGCAGCGACGCGAGGGCCGAAAAGCCCGCCGAATCGCCACACGGTCCCGAGGATCTGTTCGCCACGGTCTGCCATCAGATGGGCATCAACCCCGAGGAAGAGTTTTACACCCCCGAAGGTCGGCCAGTCAAAATCGCCAACAACGGCCGCCTGCTCACTTCGTTGCTTTAAGCTCGCGTGAGATGAATGGAGCCCATCAGGCCCTTCGATCAACGAGCGCGGCGACGACCCATTGTGTAACAAGGTCCTGTCGATATGAGTCGTCATTCTATCATCGCTTGGCTTGCGTGTGCGTTGTCGATGGTTTTGGCGCTCGCGCTGAGTGCTCGGTCGCGGGCTGACGAACCTGCCGCGCTCTACATCTTCCCCGCAGGCGGTCAGCGTGGCACGACCGTCCAGGCTCGCCTCGGCGGCATGCACTTGCATGAGTCCTGCCCGCTCGAATTTTTGGGCACCGGTGTCAAGGCCAGCCCGACGATTCATCGGATCGAGAAAATCTGGTTCGAAGGGCCCGTCATTCCGCAACCCGACTCGCAGCGCCAGGAAGATTATCCCAGCGACTACGCAGGCAAGTTCGAGATTGCTCCCGACGCCCAGCTTGGTGTTCGCGCGTGGCGTGTCTCGACCAGTCAGGGGATCACCCGAGCGATGCGTTTCGTCGTGGGGGACCTGCCCGAGATCGTCGAGGATGAGTTCGACGGCGAGTCGATCCCGGTCGACGTGAAGTTGCCGCTGACGATCAACGGGCGAATTTTCCCGCGTGAAGATCTGGATGAATGGGCCTTTACGGCCCAACGCGGCGAAGTGATCCGCTGCGAAGTCCATGCCGACCGCTTGGGTTCGCCGCTCGACTCGCAGCTTGAAGTCGTCGACGCCAATGGCAAGCGACTGGCGACCAATGGCGACTATTTCGACAACGACTCGTTGATCGTCTTCACCGCGCCGGCCGATGGCAAGTACCGTGTGCGCATTAACGACGCGGCCTACGGCGGTCTGCAAACCTATGTCTATCGCTTGACCCTGTCCAGCAACCCGCACGTGCTCAGCGTCTATCCGCTCGGTGGTCAGCGCGGCCAGTCGGCAGCGTTTGAGTTGAGCGGCGTGAATCTCCCCACCGAGGCGCAGAAGATCACGATCCCCACGGGCCCGTCGGGCGATTACGCCCATCGGTTCCGTATTGGCGCGGCCGATACCAATGCCGTGCTGCTCGACACGAGCACGTTCATCGAACTGCGCGAGCAAGAACCCAACGAGGCCTTGGCCACGCTCAAGCCCATCGCGATCCCCTGTGTGTGCAACGGCCGGATCGACCGCGAGGGAGACCTTGATCGCTGGGTGTTTGCTGCCCAAAAAGGCGAGGCGATCGATCTGGTCGTGAAGGCCGCGCGGCTCGGATCGCCCGTCGACTCGGTGCTCGTGATCGAAGATGCCGATGGCAAAGAACTCACTCGCAACGACGACCTGTCGAACACCGTGAGCGATTCCGAAGCCCGCTTCATCCCTCCGAGTGACGGCCTCTACGTTGCCAGGATCGAAGATCGGCACCGCCACCGCTTCGGCCGCAACTTTGCCTATCGGCTCTACGTGACCGCGGCCGGCGAGAGCGACTTCGCGATCACGCTGTCGGCCGATACCTTGACGCTCAATCGCGATGGCCAAGCTCGTTTCCGCGTGTCGGCCCAGTGGCTCAATGGCATCAAGGAGAACGTGCAACTCGCGTTCGATCCGCCGATACCGGGCGTGACGATCGCGAACGACAAGCTGACCCGTGGGCAGCCGCAACTTGATTTGGTCATTAAAGCCGCGGCCGACGCGCCGATCGGATTGCATCACGTGAGCCTGCGCGGCACGACCAAGATCGGCGAGCGTGAGGTGTCGCACGTTGCGACGTTCCAACTCGCACGCGGCGAACCGACGTTCGACAAGTTGGCCTTGAGCGTGGCGATGCCGACACCGTTCAAAGTCGTCGGCGTCTTTGGGCTCCCTTACGCTCAACGCGGCACGGTGTTCATGCGTCATTACTCGATCGAGCGGAACGGGTACGAAGGTCCGCTCGAGATCACGATGGCCGAAAAGCAACCTCGCCACCTGCAAGGCGTGACCGGTCCAAAGATCACGATCCCGGCCGGGGTCGATGAGTTTGATTATCCAGCCACCTTGCCGCCGTGGCTCGAACTGAGTCGCACGAGTCGCAGTACCGTCACGGCGACCGGCACGGTCAAGGACGAGCAAGGCAAGTCGCACTTGGTGTGCTATACCTCGACCCATCAGAACGAGCAGATCTCATTGATTGCCTCGCCCGGTCCGTTGAGCTTGGCACTCGATCCGCCCAACTTGGTGCCGTCGAGTGGCAAGCCGATACCGCTCACGGTTCAGATCGAGCGCGACCCGGCCTTGCGCTCGCCGATGCGTTTGGAACTGATCGTTCCCAAGCACATCCAGGGCATCAGCGCCCAGCCGATCGTGTTGCCTGCCGACGCATCGATCGGGACGCTGCAACTCGAATTCCAACCCCAAGCGGGCCCCTTCAATATGCCCCTCACGGTGCGGGCTTCGCTCCACGAAGGGGTTCAGCGCGTGGTCGCCGAATCGAAGTTGCAAATCGTCCCGTAACGGGGCGACGCTCGATTCGATCGCGTTTCGCTCACGCAGATCATTTTCGCTCTCGTCATGAGTCACGCGGGTTCGTAGACTGTCCGCAGTTGTCTAACCCTTTCGTTTCTGTCTTCGTTGTCGAGAGAAGCAATGGCTGTCAAGAAGCTCCCTGCCCGCGCCCAAGTGAAAGAATCGGACACCTGGGACCTGTCGAGTTTGTTCGCCAACGATGCGGCCTGGGAGACCGCGTTCATGAAATGGGAAAAGAAGCTTGACGGCTACGAGAAGTTTCGCGGCACGCTGGGTGATAGCCCCACGGCACTGCTGGCCTGCTTGAAGTTCGACAGCGAGTTGAGTCTCACCGGCGAGCGATTAGGCAACTACGCACATTTGCGAGTGGCCGAAGACACGGCCAATAGCACGTACCAACGCATGTTCGGACGGTTTCGCAACGCCGCCAGTCGAGCCGGTCAGAACGCGAGCTTCATGCGTCCTGAGATCCTCGCGATTCCTGCGGCGAAGATGAACAAGCTGCTTAAATCCAAAGAACTGGCGCATTTTAAGCTGATGCTCGAGCGCATCATTCGCTATCGACCGTACACGCTCAGCGATCGCGAGGAAAAGCTGCTCGCCATGCAAAGCGTCATGGCCGGCGCAGCGGCACAAACCTTTCGGCAGCTCAATAACGCCGACTTGAAATTTGGTCTGATTAAGAACGAACGCGGCGACGAGGTCGAGCTGTCGCACGCCACGTTCTCGTCGCTGCTGCACTGCGGCGACCGCGCTGTGCGCTCGGCCGCATTCAAGCAGTACTATCAACAGTTTAAAGCCCACGAGAATACGCTGGCTGCAACGCTCGGTGGCTCGATCCAACGCGACGTGTACTACGCCAAGGCCCGAGGCTACTCGAGCGCACTCCATTCATCGTTGTTTCCCGACAACGTGCCACAAAGCGTGTACGACAATCTGATCTCGAGCGTACACCATCATTTGCCCAGCGTACATCGCTACTTCGAGCTGCGTCGTCGCAAAATGAAGCTCAAGCAGATTCATCACTATGACACCTATGTGCCCATCCTGAGCGAGATCGAGTCGAAACATACCTGGAGCCAAGCGGTCAAACTGGTCATCGAGTCACTCGCACCGCTGGGTAAAGAATACACGCGCGTACTCGAACAAGGCCTGATCGGCCGCTGGTGCGATCGTTACGAGAACCAAGGCAAGCAGAGCGGCGCCTTCTCAAGCGGTAGCTTCTCGGGCGACCCGTTCATCTTGATGAACTATCAATCCGACGTGCTCGATCACGTGTTCACACTCACACACGAGGCGGGGCACTCGATGCATTCGTATTACTCAGCCCGCTCGCAGCCGTTCGAGTACTACGACTACACGATCTTTGTCGCCGAAGTCGCCAGCACGTTCAACGAACAACTCCTCTGCAAACACATGCTCGACCGGGCGGAGAGCAAAGCCCAGCGCGCGTATCTGATCAATCGCGAGATCGATTCGATTCGGGCCACCATCGTGCGGCAGACCATGTTCGCCGAGTTCGAAAAGATCACCCACGCGCTCGCCGAGGCCGACGAGCCGCTGACGGTCGAACGATTCAAAGGCGTGTATCGAGAACTGCTCCAAAAATACTTTGGCGACAAGTTCACGATCGACACGGAGCTGGAGCTCGAATGCTTCCGCATTCCGCATTTCTACTCGGCATTTTATGTCTACAAGTACGCGACCGGTTTGTCGGCAGCGATCGCGCTGTCGAAGCGCGTTACCGAAGGGGGCTCGGCCGAACTCGAGGCGTACCTGAATTTCCTCCGGGGGGGCTGCTCACAGGATCCGCTCGACCTACTACGCGGCGCGGGGGTCGACATGGAACAGCGCGGCCCGGTCGATACGGCCTTGAACTACTTTGCCGAATTGGTCGACGAGCTTGATTCGCTGCTGAAGTAATTCCTGGCTACGGTACTTCCGGCCCCTTTGTTGACGCGTCGGCCAGTTTTTTTCCGATACCCTGGTGTCGGATAGGGGTTATATCGATTAGGTCGGTTCTCCGGCCCGATTATGGTCATGCCACGCCTACCTTTTACCCATTGCGAGGGGATCGTTATGCAATTCGATCGGCATCGAATGCTTCTTGGACTCGTGCTAGCCGTCAGCTTGCTAGCGGCCACCCACAACAGCATTCAAGCTCAGCCACCCCAGGGTCGACCCGGTTTTGGGCCCCCCAGCCCCGAGCGGCTGCTCGAACACATGGATCGGAACAAAGACGGAAAATTGCAGAAGGACGAGGTGCCCGAGCCGCTTTGGGACAAACTCTCGAACGCGGATGCAAACAAAGACGGCGCGGTGAGCGCCGATGAGATCAAGCAGTCGTTTGCCAAGCTGATCGGCGAGCGGCGAGAATCAATGCAGCGCCCTGGCGATGGCGACGCCCGTCGTGAGGAACCCCGTCGTGAGGAACCTCGTCGTGAGGAACCTCGTCGTGAGGAACCTCGTCGTGAGGATGCGCGTGGCCCGATGATGCGTCCGGGAGAGCAGGGTGATCGCGCACGGATGAGCGAAGCGGCTCGCCGTGGCCCGCCGCCTCGAGGCCCCGGCCGTCCTGATTCACGCGAAATGGCGCAGCGCCGCGACGGACATTGTCCGCACTGCGGACACATGGCTGGCCGAGACGGTCGTGGCCCGAGCATGGGTGGCCGCGATGGACATGGTCCGCACGGCTGGCACGGGGCTGGTCGTGGAGCACCGAATCACTCGCGTTATGGGTATCACGGAGGACGATCTGGCTATAGCCACCGTCGCCACCACGGGCAGCATCGCCACCACGGGCAGCATCGCCAGTTCGGTCATCATCGTGGGCCGGGCCATCATCCGCCGCACGGCGACATGGCTCGTCGCGGACCACCGCCGATGGGACCCGCTCGCGGCGAAGGCATGCACGGTCGGCCCCAAGGGCATGACGCGCACGCCCAACGGCCTCCGATGCACATGCCCAGCGGCGAAGAGATTTTCAAACGGATGGACAAAGACGGCAACGGTTCGGTGAGCAAGGAAGAATTTGTCAAAGCGCACGAAGCGTTCCGCGAAAAGATCAAGGCGCACATGAGTCACCATCGTGGCGGGTTCGACATGCATCGTCGCGGCCCAGGTGGCGAAGGGGATGGCAAGCCGCGCGGTGAGATTCGCCGTGACGGTCCGCCACCGGCCAAGGGTGAGGTTCGTCGAGATGCGCCGCCACCGGCCAAGGGATTCGAGCCGCGACGTGAAGAACCGAAAGGTCCACCTCCGGCGGCACGACCTGACGAGCCGCGCAAGGGCCCGCCGCCGCCGAAGGACGGCGAGCCACGTCGTGATGCACCGCCGTCGAAAGACGGTGCGGCCAGCGAGGCCAAACGCCGCGAGGTCGAGGCGCTCGAAGCTAAACTGCGTGAGCAAAAGCAACGCGAACTCAAGGATCGCGACGCACAAATCCGCGAGGACAAGGCACGCGAAGAAAAACTCCGAGAGCTAAAAGGAAAGGACGAAAAGCCGAAGCCTGAAGCCGACAAGCCACGCGAGGAGAAACCGAAAGCGGATGGTGATCGTCCCCGCGAGGAAAAGCCCAAGACGGAGGCCGACAAGCCACGGGCCGAAGCAACCGCAGCAGGTCGAGAGCCGGCTCCGCCACGCGATCCGAGCGTGCCGCGGGCACCAGCGCAGTAGCCGCGTCGGCGATCAAGATCGTCAGCTGTAACGTGCCCAGGCCACACCTTGATCGTGTGGCCTGGCTTGCTTGACGGGTAGAGACTGGCCGCCAGGCAGCACGCAGTCAACAGGCCATCAGGCGCGAGCCACAAATTCGCGCCACCGACGACCCGTTGCACTCTGCCTGGCAACCCTCTCTACACCCCGAGGGCCTCGGCTAGCTTCGCTAACGCTTCGGTTTCGATCTGGCGAACGCGCTCGCGCGTCAGTCCGAGTCGTTCGCCGATCTCCTTAAGCGTCTGCGGCTCATAATCGTCGAGACCAAATCGCATGCGGAGGATGGTGGCTTCGCGCGCATCCATCGTCTCCAGCAATCGAAAGACGTGTGATAAGTCGTCACCCTCAACCATTTCGGCTTCTGGGGTGCGCGACCGTTCGTCCATGACCATCTCACCCAGCGACCATCCATTGTCGGCTTGGTCAGTTTGCGGGATTGAGTTGTAAATGCGAATGGCTTTCTTGATGATCGGCAATTTCTTGCGAGGCAGGCCCAGCACGCGTCCTACTTCTTCGGGCGTTGGGGTACGTCCCAATTCCTCGGCCAACCGTACAGTCGCTCTGCGCCATTTGCTCAGAAGCTCGACCATATACGCAGGGATGCGAATGGTTTTAGCCGTGTTGATTAAAGCCCGTTTGATCGATTGTTTGATCCAGTAGCTGGCGTAAGTGCTGAAGCGCGTACCGACCGAGGGATCGAACCCTTCGACGGCACGCAACAGTCCAAGATTGCCTTCTTCGATTAGATCCTGCAGGCCGAGGCCCTTGCCCGTATAGCCACGTGCAATATTCACCACCAAACGCAAGTTGGCACGAACCATGCGATCCCGCGCAAATGTGTCGCCTTGGGCAATCGCGCCGGCCAGTTCTTGTTCGTCCTCGGCAGTCAGCAATGCCGTCTCGTTGATCTCACGCAGGTAGCTTTCCAGCGGCGATTGAACGGCTGAGGACGCTTTTCGTCGGGGTTTCATCTTTGACATCGTGGCAGTGGTTTCTTCGGTGTGGGGCGAATCGAAATGTAACCTAACGATGTTGCGGCTTCCGGTGCTGACACGATTGAGCCGTGCAAGGCTCGATCGCATTCAGGCGATGTGGGGAAGCCACACATGAACTATCGTCCGCGCTGCTAGCACAACTCTAGAATTGCGAATTTGTGACGAATTGCCCCGACTATTCCACACGGGGGAACCATAGCGACCACACAGCCGCTGCCGGTTAGGGTCGCGTTTGCCGGTCGTGACCGTCGCTGTGCGCATGGCTGTAGCGATTGTGCGGGGCGGGGAGTGGAGTGGAGGAGTACCGCTAACGCGATAGCGCCACACCTCCACACCTCCACACCTCCACACCTCCACACCTCCACACCTCCACACCTCCAC
>CAYLYE010000027.1:0-39825 GCA_964387325.1 uncultured Planctomycetaceae bacterium | reverse complement strand
ATCGCACGGACGATGGATTGTGCGGCGACGTCGACTATGCGGGAGTACGTGATGTGGCCAGCATGATTACGCCCGTGCCGGGCGGGGTTGGTCCGTTGACCGTGACCATGCTGCTTCACAACACGCTAGTGGCGGCGAAGCTTGCTCAGACCAGAGCGGGGTAAAGCTCCGTCTCTGTTACTGCAAGTTCAAGAAGTAGACACTGTTGTCGGCCACGTCGAACAAGGCTCGGTAAGGGCCGTTGTGGACACCGCATCGAGCGCGACCGGGGTAGAACACAAGGTTGAGGCCCATGCCCCACGCCTCGCCCAAGCCGCCGATGCGACGGGCTGTGTCTTCGACCATGTAGTTCCAGCCGCCGGTCATGTCGAAGCGATTCGACAAGGGTAAACGGAAGTCGCAGCCGATGAGGCCCGCTCGATTGTCGGTGCCACCGGCCCACATCCGCCAATTCGCTCCGTTGCCAAAATTACGGCGGTAGAATAACCGGTATTGATTGATTGACGAGACCGTGATGGGCACACCATTGTAGGTGCCCGTGTGCGACTGAGTACGCAGCGCGCCGGTGAAACCGAACTCGCGGCCACCTCGATAGACGTAGCTGAGTTCCATGCGAAGTTGGAACAAATCGCTTTGCACGTAGTATTTGTCGTTGAGGTAATCGGCCACGGCCCCACCTTGCCAACCGTGGCCAAAGAAGGCCCGATGAAACAGGCCCGCGGTCGCAAACGTCTGATAATGGGTGCTGACGCGCGGCACTCCGGTTCCGTCAGCTTGGTCGCCGCTCAGATTCGAGACCGCGCCGCGATAGCCAAACTGATAACCGATGCCATAGCGGTGCCAAATCGCGTCCGAGAGATTGATCGCCGAATTGAATCCCATGTTGCCGGCACGGCCAAAATCAATGGGAGACTTAAAGGCCTGCGTGCCGGTCGAGACACTCGATTCGTTGAGAAACGAGAGGGGGCTGCAAATAAACCAGCGGTCGTTCACGGTCGGGTCACCGTAGCAAGCGTCACAAACGCCTCCCGAGCAGGAACCAAAGTCACCACAACTGTTGCAATGTTGAGGGTGAAAATCTTGATCAAAGAAAGGCTCCTCCCCTTCGGCCATCGGCATGCCCGGTTGAATCTGCTCCGGATGAGCATCACTCATCGGGCGCATGGGATTGCCCGGTTGAGCTGCCGCTCCGCTTTGAACCTGGGGCTCGTCTTCGCTAAAGGGGGCGACGATCTGACTCACGCCCATTGCCGGTGTGCCGCGCCGACGTGTGGGAGGCACGAACGGCTCGTGACCATCGGATGGATAAGCCCCCTCGCCTCCCATGCCACCGTACATTTGCGGCTGCATCGACTCCATGGGAGCCTGAGGGCGTTGCTGCCAAGGGGCCGTTGGACGATAACGGGCGGCCATTGGATTGTCGCGCGGAATCGAGCTGGGCGCGGTCGCCATGCGTTGCGGCCCATTCATGCTTTGCTGGATAAAATTCGGCATGGATGACATGCGGCCGTAGGGGTACTGCATCTGAGGCTGCATGGGAGGATAGTAGCCTCCCGGAGCCGCTTCGTTCATTAAGTAGCCGCCGCCGTACTGGGCGTGTGCCGGCGCGAGCCCAAGCAATGACCCCATCGCCGCGACCAACGCAATGAAGACACGACCGCAATTGTGTAACGAGGCGTTCATGCCGCTTTACCTCAGCTAGATATGCCAGTGGCTCGACGGATGTCGAACCGATACTGTTCCGGCGAGATAATCGGGAATTACGCGATCGGAACTTTCGTTAAAATCGTCACAATCGAAAAAAGCCACTTAACCGGCAAAGTTTGACTAGAATTCGCCGTCTGAAGCGAGACAGCAAGGCCAGCAGCGACATCACTGCTATCGCGATCTTGCGGCGCAATCGACTCGCATCTTAGTACGTAACTAAGCCTCAACGGGGAACGTGCCTTTCGCGATCTACTGCGCGTCGCGACTAAATTTGAACTCATCCACGCGCTCGGGCGGTGAGTGTGGGATGCAGACAGTACGATCACCGCCGCCGCACCCGCATTCAGCAGACGTGGTTACCCAAGCAAGGCGCGGATCGGTTCTCGATCGTTGAGCAGATGTTGCGGTCGACCGTTGAAGTCCGGCAGCTTGATCGACGTGTCGACCCCGAGCATCTGGTAAATGGTGGCCATGATGTTTTCGAAGCCGATTTTGCCATCGACCGAACGTTCGGCTCGCGAGTCAGTCGCCCCGATCACTTGGCCCATCTTGAATCCGCCGCCATAGAAGAGCGCGCAGCTGGCATCAGCCCAATGTTCGCGACCTGGCCCCAGGAGGCTAATCTTGGGCGTGCGGCCAAATTCCCCGAGCACGACCACCCCCACATCCTGATCCATTCCTCGATCGCGTAGATCGTTGAACAAGGCGCACAGGGTTCGGTCGAGTGCCGGTAGCATCTGTTCCAGCGAGTAGAAGATATCGGAGGTGGCGCCGCTGTGGTGGTCCCAATTGTCGACCTGGACCGTTACGACCCGAGCGCCGGCCTCGATCAAGCGTCGCGCCAGCACAAAGTTCTTGGCTTCCCATTTGTACAGCAAGCTCTTCACGGTCTGATGCGTGAAATGGCCTCGCTTGTGTCCGTAGCGGTCCAGCATGTCGGCCGGTTCTTGCGAGAGATCGAACGCATCGCGGACCGCGGACGAGGTGATGATCTGCAGCGCCTGCGACTGGAACGTGTCGAGCGTTGCATATTCATGCAGCGTGTCGACACTCCGTTTCAATTGGTCGAATGCCGAGAGCAGCGTACGCCGCTCTTGGAGCTGGTCGAGTGATTTGACCGGCGCAAGATCGGCGAGCGCCTCGTCATGCGGACGGAACGGAGCATGGCGCGCGCCGGCATAATGGGGTCGTTCGTAGTTGTTCTCGGCCATCACCGGCTCGCGCGACAGGCTCATATAGGCCGGTAGTTGATTCGTACTGGGAGCCAAGCGGCTGACCAGGGAACCAAAGGCGGGACGACGACCCGCACTGCGCGGCAGACCCGTGTACACCTCGGCCAAATAGTGGTCATTCTCGACCGATCGGATACCGCGCACGAGGGCGCAGCGATCAAGTAGCTTGGCCTGCTCGGGCATCCACTGACAAATCTGCGCGCCGATAAGCGACGTGGCGATGGGCTGAAAAGGGCCGCGATACTCGACGGGTGCATCGGGCTTTAGGTCGTACATATCGATATGGCTT
The DNA here is from genome assembly GCA_964387325.1 of uncultured Planctomycetaceae bacterium. Taxonomy (GTDB): domain Bacteria; phylum Planctomycetota; class Planctomycetia; order Pirellulales; family PNKZ01; genus CAZZBK01. The sequence goes on along the minus strand of CAYLYE010000027.1, from coordinate 36,597 downwards.
GGCCCGCCACTGAGCACGACGTAGATCAGCGACTTAGGGCGGCCCCCCGGCTTCGCCTGAGTTTCGCCCCGCAACAGGTCGCTCAAAGTCAGTCCGCCGAATCCCAGTGCGCCAAGCCGCAAGAAGTCGCGACGCGCCAGCGATGACCTGGATCGGGCTGACTCATAAACGTTGAGCATGATCGCAAGTTGACCGGAGTAGGCAACGAGTGAAGACCAACCAATTCAGCCCTGTTTATATATCGATCCTGGCGAGACGTCGAACCGATTTACCCTCGAAGCCGGGTTTTTTGCCCTCAGCGGATCAATTTGCCAACTGCCGTTCAGGCTGAAAATAAATTTGCTCGCTGGCAGGCCAACAGGTTACGATTGTCAGCAGACCTCACCGCTGGGTGGTTGCTATGCCCGGCTTTGTCATCCTGCCGAACCGATTGAAGAGGAACCCGCTACTGTGATTCGTCGTTCCCTGCTTGCCTTGTTGGTTCTGATCGTCGCTTCTTCTCATCAGCTTGCTTGGAGCGCCGATACGCCTAAGGCTGGCACACGCCTGCTGTTCGTAACCTACAGCGGCGGATTCAAGCACGGTTCGGTCAACCGCAAGGATGGTCAGCCAGCACCGGCCGAGCGTGTCATGACCCAATTGGGAATATCGAGCAACTTGTTTCGTGTCGATGCGACCCAAGACCCGGCCAAGGATTTCACCAAAGAGAACTTGGCAAACTACGATCTGGTCATGTTCTACACGACCGGCCCGCGCGCCAAATGGCCTGTGAGCGACGAGACCTTCGATTACTTTTTCAACACGTGGCTGAAGCAAAAAGGGCACGGTTTTCTCGGCACCCATTCGGCGGCCGACACGCTGGGGGACTACCAACCTTACTGGGACATGATCGGCGGAACGTTCAACGGTCACCCCTGGGGGGCGGGTTCCACGGTCACGGTGACCGTACACGACAAAAAGCACCCTGCTAGCAAACCTTGGGGAGAAGAGTTCGAGATCAAGGACGAAATCTACCGATTTAAGAACTGGCAGCCCGAGAAGGTCCGGGTGCTGATGAGCCTCAACATGCAGAAGACGGCTCTTAAAGCCGACTACCATGTGCCGATCCTGTGGGTTAAAGAGTATGGCCAAGGAAAAGCGATGCACATGTCGCTCGGTCATAACGAGAGCGTTTGGGAGCACCCCACTTACCAGCAATCGCTCCTAGGCGGTATTCGCTGGATGCTGGGCCTTGAGAACGGTGACGCCACGCCGAACCCCGAGCTATCGAGTGCCGAGGAATCCAAAGCCAAGCAGGTTTTCGAGGCCTTCAAGAAAGAAGAGGCGGCTAAGAAAGTCCCCGCCGCGAGCAAGTAGTTTCGCCCCGCCTAACTCCAACCGAACCTTCCTCCATCGCCTATCATCGCCTACGACCGAGTAGCTAGCAGACGTCAGACATTCAGTTCACCATCCCGCCACAGCAGAACAGACGTACAGATATTGCGGCTAATTTCGCTTCCCAATTCCAAGCAGTTTGTTGTACATTGCGGCCGCTTGGCTGATAGCTAAACGGCCGTTGATGAGTCAACGTGAGTTTCGGCTCGCAGAACTCGGAGGACGGCAAATGGAACCCCAACCGTTACGCGTCACTTGGCCAAGCCCTACCCGCGACGCGTCCGTTTGCATGAAAGGATTCATGGTGAAACGAGGCCACACTCTTAAAATCGCCCTGCTGGTCATGGGGCTGTCAGTCCAATTTTTCTTGCTCACCGCAAGTGCTGTTTTTGGCGAAGAGGCACCAACTCCCTCGCAACCCGCAACGACCGGTAAGCTGTTCATTTGCGGTGGTGGGTTGCTCGGTGAAGCGGTTCTCGATCAGTTCGTCAACCTGGCCGGCGGCGCGGCAGCCAAGATCGTTTACATTCCGACCGCCAGCAGCTACGCCGACACCCCCGAGTTGGAAACGAAAATCACCTTTTGGCGAAATCAAACGCTTGACTCGTTCACGATTCTGCATACCCGCGACCGAGAAGAGGCCAACTCGGACGAGTTTTTAGCTCCACTCAAAGAAGCCACGGGCGTTTGGTTCATGGGCGGCATTCAGACTCGACTGACCGAGACGTATCTGGGTACGAAGTTCCTGACGGAAATTCACCGTGTTCTGAAGCGTGACGGGGTTGTCGGTGGCACCTCGGCTGGCGCGGCGATCATGTCCCCCGTGATGATTCAAGGGGGCGTCGCCCAGGCCGAGACCGGTGACGGCTTTGGCTTGCTCCCGGGCACGGTCGTCGATCAGCATTTTCTACGCCGCAATCGGCAGCAACGCCTGCTAGGGGTTGTCAGCCGCCATCCACACCTCGTGGGCGTCGGCATCGACGAGGGAACCGCGCTCGTGGTTCACGGCACGCAAATGAGTGTGATCGGCGAGTCACGTGTCGTGATCTGTTTGGCTGGCTCAGCCAAAGAGGAGCCCGTCGTTCGTGAGCTCGCTGCCGGCGAACGATCGAATCTAATCACCCTGAGCCGTGAAGCTGGAGCCCGCCTGAATGCGCTCGCTTTGCAAGAAAAACGCGCGACTCCGGATATGCCACAGTCGGGCAAATAGTTCCGGCCGGTCACGGTAGCACGACACTCGGCTGATCGTGCTTAACGAACCGGCGGAGGAGGAGGCGGCGGAACCGTCGCCAACATGGCGTCGCCTGCCGCTCGTTTGCCCCCAAACATCCGCACCAGCACCACGATCGCGACGGCCGAGACAATCAGTCCCACGGCCAGCAGGGGGCGATACGCGAACCACGCGACCGCGATCACCACCAGCGACACAACCGACGCGATCGCAAAGGCGATCAGGCCGGTGCCGAAGCGGACAATCGATCCGATGAAGGGGATGACGTCGGCAAACACGCCCAGCGGTGCAAATATCATCGCCAGCCCGATCCACATCCCGATCAAGCCACCGGCCCGCAAGGCCCAGGCCAGCAACGTATTCATATTCTCGGCGTGATGAATCATGTCTTCGGCACTGACACGGCCGACGCTGAGCATTTGCCGCGTTCGGCCAGACGACAGTCGGTACGGCACGAACGAGTTCCCGGTCTGTTGAGCGATGACGCTCACAACCGTTGGCGTGACAAAGTGCCAGCGGATACGAGCGTCGCCAACCTTGGTCGACGCGCTATCTCCCTTGTACAGTTCACCTTCGAGGCGTTTAAACCCTTCGGGCACCTTCACACTGGCCGCTTGCGAAGCAAGCTGGACCGGGGCGAAACTGTCGATCAGCTCAACGAGCGTTGGCGTCAACCGAAAGGCTCCGAGCGTGACCTCCGTGGCACTCGTTTGCCACTGCGGAAATGGCAAGCTCGACGGATTTTTGTTCGCGTGCCCTTCTTTGAACGAGCGGGAATCGATCGCGTGGTCAAACCAGCCGGTGCGGTAACTGTAGGTCGTGACCTGTTGCTCGCCGCCCCCCACCTTTTTCTTCGTCTCGGTTGATTGCTTCTCTTCGTACTGATACATCTCGACGCTTCGTTTGAGCCGCAACGCTTGAAGAGCAACCCCAAAGTCGGGGTCGGCGAGTTGCTCCTCGGTCTTGGCTTCGCCCGTCACATGCACCAGTTTGGTGTCGTTCGAGTTGTCGAGCTTCTCGTCGCTTACATCGACCACCGAACGCCGAACCTCTTGCAAGTCGGCCGCCTCATGCACGGCCCGCCCCTCGTTCAAAAAGAGGAGTGCCACCATCCCCACACAGAGCAATAAACCGAAGCCCACCCCCATGATGGAACGCCCGATTCGCTGAAACCACGAAACATTGGTTACTTCGGTGATGGGACCCGACATGATTTGAAGGTTCTCCGCTTTCGGTAAGGACGGTCGAGTTTGCTAGCGCTGCCCCATGACGGTGACAGAATATACGCTTCGTTTCGGCGGCGACAATCGTTCCTGACCGGTCGTGCTGGAGGGGATTCGTCGAATGGGTTGAATTCTTGAAATCGGGCCGCAAAATTTCCTTGCCCACGCTCAGCACGGCCGATAGTATTTGGCTAGGGACTAGTCGGCAGGGGCCTTGTCGACATCACCCTCTTTTCTATGACACCCATCGGTTCGCCGGTTGTATCGAGCGATTATCCCGCGGATCATTTTGCCGCTGTGGTAATACCGTTTTACTTGCTGCTCGTCGGCCTTTTTCTTGCTCCGCGCAGGCCATGCTGTCCGTTGCATCGCTGGGGATCCAACAGGATTCTTGCCTTCGCTTGCCGCTCGGGCTCATCAACCGCTCATAAACAGTTGTCTGCTAAGTGGATTTGTCGAAATATGCTGGAACAGTTCAGGATCGATTGCTAGACTTCGATTTGGCTAGACACGCAGGGGTGCTGACTAGCAAAGCCTTAGGGAGAAATTCATGTTTGCACGTCGAAAGCGTCCAGGTTTTACGTTGATCGAATTGCTGGTGGTGATCGCCATCATCGGCATGCTGGCCTCGTTGTTACTACCGGTTTTGAGTACGGCTCGCGAGAACGGTCGCAAGACCCAATGCATGAATAACATGCGACAGATGGGCATCGCGATGCGAAGCTTCGAGGGACGAAGCAACAGCTACCCGGGCTATGTAAATTACGGCCAAATGACCGATGGCACCGGCTACAAGGACCGCATTTACAGTACCGAGCGTGGCACCAGTTGGGCCATTGAATTGCTGCCGGAACTGGATCGTCGCGACCTCTTCGACCAGCTTCGCAAGAACAGCATGTCGAGTAGCACGAGCGGTGGCTCAAGCGCCGGAGGAGCGAGTGGTTCGTCCTCAAGCGCCGCCATGAATTTCGACGTGTACATTCAAGTCCCCGTGTTTCTCTGCCCAAGCAGCCCACCGACCTCGACCGTTGGCGCGCCGATGTCGTTCGTCGTGAATACGGGTTTGCCTGACTCTCCCTCCGCCACATCGACGGGCCCCCGCGACCACAAAGCCAACGGTGTGTTCCAAGACAACTGGACCGATAATCCCAAGCGTCGAAGCACGGGACAGAAACCGTCGGGCATCATGCAGACCATGTCCGAAGCGTTTATCACCAACAAGGACGGTTTGGAGTACACGCTGCTGCTGTCTGAAAACATTGATGCCGGCAATTGGAATGACAGTCTGGAATGTTTCTTAGGCATGAATTGGCAAGTCAATACTCCCATTGCCCAACAAGGTGGTAGCCCGCCCTACTCGGTGCAAACATTGACCTACGATCAAGCCCGGATTAACTCCAAAAAGGGCGAGGGCGCCATTATTAACCCCAGCCCATTCTATGGCATGTCCTCGATCGCCGGATCCAGTTCCTCGAGTGGCGGCTCGGGAGGTGGTTCAAGCAGCGGTGGCGGTGCGTCGGGTGGCGCCTCGAGCAGTAGTCGAGTTCGCTACAAGTCGATGCTCGAAGCTGCCGAAGGCTTGGCCGCCCGGATCGAGTCCACGGCCGGATCACTGTCCGCCACCAAGCGATTCGCCCCGCGATTGGGCTTTCAAGCCAGCGGTGGCGGAAGCAGTGGTGGCGGAAGCAGCGGCGGAGGCAGTGGTGGTAGCAAGACCACGGCGACCGGAGTGGCTTCCGATGTCAGTGCGGACATGGCTGCCTACGCTCGCCCCTCGTCGAATCATCCCGGCGGAGTCAACGCCATCTTCTGCGATGGTCGCTACGCCTTTCTCAGCGATCAGATGGATTATTACGTCTACTGCCTGCTGATGACTTCCGACGGGGTTCATGCCTCGGTCCCCGGGAGTCCCCCTTCGCAAGCCGGTTCCTCATCGGGTCCCCTCTCGATTTACAACGTTGGCAGCCCGCCGATTCAGCCAGCTTGGTTGAGCCGGTAGTCCACCCAGCGGTGGTTGATGAGCTAAACACAAACGCCTCGGTCGAACATAACTTGGTTCGACCGAGGCGTTGTTTTTAGATCGACGCTTGTTTCAACTCGCTACGAAGAAAGCGATCGCTTGAAGCGGCGGTTCTTTTTATTGCCCGAGGCGGTTGCCCCGCGCGACGCGGGCGTGATTTCGCGTGATGCGGCCACAGCGCTGCGTTGAGTCGCCGCGTGAGATGCCCCAGAGCGAGGCTTACCTGCTCCTTTTGAGCGTGGTGCGGAGCGAGGCTTCTTGGCCGGTCGTTGTGGCCGGTTCTCTCCTTCTGCGGAGCGAATCTCGGCCTTAACGGCGGGCAGATCGTTTTCGACCCTCAGCACGCGACGCGTCAAGCGCTCGATCGACTTGAGATAGGCCCGTTCTTCTTTGTCGCAGAACGAAATGGCGCAGCCGGTCGCTCCGGCTCGAGCCGTGCGTCCGATCCGGTGCACGTACGTCTCCGGCTCATTGGGTAGATCGTAGTTAAACACATGCGTGATGGCTGAGACGTCGATCCCGCGCGCGGCGATATCGGTCGCAACGACAATCGGCGGATTTTCCGATTTGAAACTGTCGAGCGTTCGTACCCGCGACGTTTGGCTCTTATTGCCATGCAACGCCTCGGCGCGAATGCCCGCCTTGTTTAGCTGCCGAGCGACACGATCAGCCCGATGCTTGGTACGGGTAAACACAATCGCTCGTCCCACGGGGCGCGAGCGGAGCAACTCGACCAACATCGGTGACTTGTGGTCCGACGGCAGCAAGCAGACCGTTTCCTCAATGCGATCAGCGACCGGCTTGCTAGGCGTCACGCGAACTTGCACCGCGTCACGCAAAATCGAGTGCGCAAGCCGGTCAATTTCGGGGGGCATCGTCGCCGAGAAAAACAACGTCTGCCGCTTGGTGGGCAGTTTGGCGATGATCCGTTTCAGGTCGGGCAAAAAGCCCATGTCAAGCATGCGATCCGCCTCGTCGAGTACGAAGATCTCAACGCTGTGCAGATCGACATGTCCCTGATTGATCAGGTCGCACAATCGGCCGGGCGTAGCGACGAGCACATCGACACCATGACGCAGCGCAGTGACCTGCGGATGCTGGCCGACGCCGCCAAAAATGACCGTGTGTCGTAACTTGGTGAAGCGACCGTATGCCCCAAAGCTATCGCCGATCTGCGCGGCCAACTCGCGCGTGGGAGCCAACACCAGCACGCGGATTTTTCGACCGTGCGCCTTCGGTGCCTCCGCCTGCATCAAGCGGTGCAGGATCGGCAAAGCGAACGCGGCCGTCTTGCCCGTGCCGGTCTGCGCACAGCCGAGCACATCGCGACCCGTGATTACATGCGGAATGGCCTCGACTTGAATGGGGGTGGGGTGCGTGTAGCCTTCCTCGGCCACGGCGCGCACCAGGGGCTCTGCGAGCCCAAACGATTTAAATGACATTCCAACTTCCTAAGAGAGTACCAGGTCCAAATGCGAGGGACGCATGTCGCGTCACCTAAAGAAATCACGGGACCTGCCATAACCCACGGGCGAATAGAGCCGCCCAGCGGATCAATTAATGTCTATAAGTATAGCACCAACGGCCAAAAATTCCAGCGGTTGGCGCTGCCCTGCCCCCCGGCACCCAATCCACTATTTGATGCCGGAATTCGGGAAAATCGCCCCGCGGATGCCCAAACTCTCCGGATGACGCGAGACCTTGTCGGTAAATGCCCGGGCGTCCCGGACGATCGGCCGCAACTCGCGGGTCAACTCCTGCACATTGCTGGCCACGCCGTTGAGCTTGTCGTACAAGCCAGGGTCGTTGAGCAGCCGCCCCACCGTGCCGTCCGGCTTCCGCAGGTCTTCACTGAGCGCCGTGATGTTTTCCAAGGCTCGATCGAGCTTCGAGACCGCGCTATCGATATTCTGCACGAGCATCGGTCCCCGCTCGCCAAGCGGACGCGAGACATTCTGCAAGTCGCCCAGTATCGAGTCGGCCCGCTTCATGGCGGGCTTCAAAGACTGCACCGCCTCGTCAAGGTCCGCCAGCACGCGCGGCATCTGCTCGATGCTCCGCCGCAGATTGCCTTGAATCTGCGGGTCGCCGATCAGTCCGCTGGCTTGCTGGATGGTCAACTGCAAGCTCTCGACCACCCCTTCGGTCTTGGTCACGATCCGCGAGAGCTGCTCGTCGTTGTTGCGAATCAGATCGTTGACCCGTCGGGCCAGCGCGCCGATTTCGTCGCTGGTCTTGGCCACCGAGCCCAGAGCCGACGCCATCGTCCCTTCGATGTTGCCAATCACCTGCAGCGGATCGCTGGTGACGGTGCCGACGAGTTGTGCCCCCGGTTCCAAAGACTCTTCCTTGCGGCCATTCGAGGGACGCTTAATAAACTCGATATAAGCGTCGCCCAACAGCGATTTTCCGATGACCGGTTGCTCATTGCTTTTCAAGGTGCGACTCGCGTCGATCTCACAAAACACGACGACACCATTGATGTCCGGAAGTCCCGCATCCTCGGTGAACTGCACGCTCCTGACGCGGCCAATGCGGATGCCGCTCTTGCGGATCGGCGTGCCGTCGGTGACCCCCGGTGCTTGGTCAAAGATAATTTTAATGACGTACGGGCGTGTGCCGACTTTCGGAAAGCCTTCGAATAACAAGATCAGAATGCCGGTGATCAGCAACGTGGCGATCACCATCACTCCGACTCGAAATTGCATCACGCGTTCGTTCATTATGGCTGCGCTAGTCTCTCATGGCCGAAGTCGAACGGATCGTACTGACGTTAGATTCCATCGCGGGCCATCTCCATCAATCGTTCGCCGGCCTCGCCGCGAACAAATTGCGTGACGCGCGAATCTCGCGCGTGCTCCAATTCACTCGGCGGACCATCGTAAATCACTTGCGGTTCGTCCGGTTTCAATCGGGCGAGCGGATACAGCATCACAACCCGATCGGGCACCTTGTGGGCCGTATGCATGTCGTGCGTGACCACAATGCTCGTCACGCCATGCGAGTCGCGCGTGCGGATCATTAACTCATTAATCACGTCACTCATGATCGGGTCGAGCCCCGTCGTCGGCTCGTCGTACAGCACCACCTCAGGATTCAACGCCAAGGCGCGAGCCAAGCCGACACGCTTGCGCATGCCGCCCGAGAGTTCCGCCGGTCGCTTACGAGCAGCCGTCTCGCTCAGGCCGACGTCGGCCAATAGCGACTTGACGATCGCCCGCATCTCCTGAGGATCTTTCTGTGTATGTTGCCTGAGCGGAAACGCGACATTGTCCGCGACCGTCATGCTGTCGAACAACGCAGCCTGTTGGAACACGAACCCGTAGCGAGTCCGTTGTATGGCCTGCTCGCGATCGCTCAATTTAAGGATGTTTTGCCCGTCGAAGAGCACCTCGCCCTGCGTGGGCGCGACGAGCCCAATGAGCGTCTTCATGAGCACGGTTTTGCCGCAGCCACTCTCACCGATCACGGCCAATGTCTGCCCGCGTGGTATCGTCAGGTTGATATCGCGCAGCACGCATTGACGTCCGAACTGCACATGCAGCGAGTGGACCTCGATGATCGGTTGCGACGGTGTCGGGTTGTGAGAATGAACCATGCGAAGAACGCTTACAAAAACGAAGGACCGTTCGGAAACAGCCAACCGTAGGCCTGATTGATAATGATGCCAAGAAACAAATCGAGCACCAAGATTGAGACGAACGAAACGACGAAGGCACTCGTGGCCGCGCGGCCTACGCCCTCGGCCCCGGCCGTGCAGTTAAACCCTCGATGACAGCTGATCATGGCGATCGCGCCGCCGAAGAACAGGCTTTTGATCATGCCCCCCACGAGGTCGAACCAATTCACAAAGTCGGACGAGTTCTCCCAATAGTGGTACTCATCGATCCTGAGCAACTGGATGCTATAGAACGCGCCCCCGACGACTCCCATGAAGTCGGCCATGACCGTGAGCGTAGGGATCAGAATCAAGCAGGCCAGAAACCGTGGCACCACCAGGTAATGCAACGGATTCGAGCCCATCGCCGTCAGGGCGTCGATCTGTTCGGTGACACGCATTGTGCCGAGTTCAGCTGCCATCGCGCTGCCAACTCGACCCGCCAGCATTGTCGCCGCCAGCACGGGCCCCAACTCGCGGACCAGCGACAGATTGATCATGCCGCCCAGTCGAGTCTCAATATGTAACGAACGAAATTGATCGTAACTCTGCACCGCGAGCACCATGCCGATGAACGTCCCCGTCAGTGCCACGACCGGCAGACTTAAGACGCCGATCTGGTAAAAATTCGGTAAGAGGGTCTCACGCACGGGCATCCGCGAGACGAGCCACATCAGCGTTCGTAACACAAACAGCGCGACATCGCCGACCGCGATCACCCACGTGAACACGAGTCCCCCCAAGTCGGCAATCAGGGCCGCGACAACGTCGGTCCAATCACGTAACTCGGAATGTTCTTCGATGACCGTGCTCATAGAAAACGCGAAATTAATAGTTGCTATCAGAACCGTGGCGCAGGACAACACTTTTCGCGCCGTCGCCATGATCGACATTCCAACTATATCGCTTGAGGGAAGATTGCCGATCGTGGTGATTTGGTCGAATAGGTAAAATCGCCGATCATCCAATCGAGCCAGTCTTGCTAGCACAGGCACAGTAGGCAAGCTGCGGCCGGGCGTGATATGATCTGATCGCTCTACGCGGTCGCACGACGGATTGAACACGTGCGCGCCTCTCGGCTCCGCTAGCATGGCAATTGACCACCGGATGGGTTTATGGTTCGAGAGACGATACTTAGCGGCGCGGATGGACCGGACGACGACGTTGCGGACGATATCGAGAATCTCACAGCGGCCGTGCCGATCGTCGAACCCGAGGAAGACCGCGCGCTACGTCCGCAGCGGATTCGTGACATGATCGGGCAGCGCGAGGTGACCGCCCGGCTCGACATTGCCATCGACGCGGCACGCAAACGGGGCGAAGTACTCGGACATGTGCTGTTCGATGGACCGCCGGGACTTGGCAAGACCACCTACGCGTTGGCCATTCCGCGTGAATTAGGCGTGAGCGTGCAGATTGCCAGCGGCGCGGTGTTGCAGGCTCCCAAGGACCTGATCCCCTACCTCACCAATGCCGAAGCGAATTCGGTGCTGTTCATCGACGAGATTCATCGGCTCCCCAAGGCGGTCGAGGAGTTCATGTACCCGGCGATGGAAGACTTTCGCATCGACCTATCCCTGGGCGAAGGGGTGAACGCGCGGACGATCAATATGCAGCTGCGCCCCTTCACATTGATCGGAGCCACGACACGTGCGGGGCTCATCAGCGGTCCGCTCCGCGATCGTTTCGTGATGCGCGAGCATCTCGAATTTTACAGCGTCGCAGAACTTGCCGAGATCGTACGTCGTAACGCCGGCAAGCTCGACGTGAAGATCACGGACGACGCTGCGTTGGAGATCGCCGTCCGCAGCCGAGGCACGCCTCGGATCGCGAACAACCGCCTGCGGTGGGTGCGTGACTACGCCACGAGCAAGAGCGACGGTCGCATTAGTCGGCTGGTCGCCGAGGCCGCACTCGACATGCAAGGGGTCGATCCGTTAGGGCTCGACTCACTGGACCGCAAATACCTGGAGACGATCGCCCGCGTGTTTCAAGGAGGCCCCGTTGGCGTCGAGGCGGTCGCTCACACTTTAAACTTGGCGATCGACACACTGGTCGACGACGTCGAGCCGTACGTGCTGCGAACAGAACTCGTCGTTCGCACTCCGCGCGGTCGCAAGCTCACCGCAGCCGGCTATCAGCACCTGGGACTCGAACCACCCCGCGAAGGCCCTCAAGGGCAGTTATTTTAGAGGATATAGTCCAGCTTGCTCGGGTTAGTACGTGGCCGCTCGCCGAAGTTGTAGTTCGTGCCGTTCGCGCCGTCGAGCAAGGTCACATTATTGATGGCGTCGTTCGTAGCCGTACCCCCCAACGAGCCTGCCGTGTCGAGCCCATCGAGATATGCGGTCGGTTGCGTCTCGACCAAGCCGTAGACGCCGCCGGTCAGGCCGGTAAACTGATAACTGCCATCCGAGGCGGTCGTCGTTGTCGTGCTCACGCCATTACCGCCCACGAGGCGAACCGTCACGCCTGAGATCGGGGTCTCTCCGCTATCCATAATGCCATTGTTGTTCATGTCGACGTAGACGAAGCCACTGATCGCGGCGGGCGACGACTGTGGCGGCGGAGGTAAGTTAACGGTCACCGGAGCGCTGGCGTCGTTATTCGTGTACGTGGTTTCCGTTTCATTTCCGGCCACATGCACATTGTTGATCAGCGTGCCGCTCACGCCACTATTGATCGAAGCCGTAATAATCAGCGTTTTGGTTTGACCGACGGCAAAGTTCCCCATCGCGACGACGATCGTGCCATTGGCCGTGCTTTGGACCGTTCCTTCGCTCGGAGCGGCGGCTACGAACGTCACGCCCGCTGGCAACGTGTCGGTCACGATCACCCCGGTCGCAGCAATCGGCCCATTGTTGGTGACATTCATCGAATAGGTTACGACATTGCCCGGGGTGGTGGTCGTCGGCGTGGCCTGTTTCGTAATCGCCAAGTCGATCAGCGACCGATACACGCCGAAGTCGTCGGTCAAGTTCGACAAGTTGCTCGAATCGCCGTCATTGACCGGTTCTCCGTAGGTGGTCAGCGTGATCGGCTGGGCGACAATCCCCTGGCCGCTCACCGGATCGCCATTGTCATCGTTGTTCACATCGTTATCTGGACTCGGGGTCGGCTGGTTACCCGTGCTGCTTTGATAGCCAACCAAAGCGCCGCCGCCGCTGAAGTTGCTTGGCGCCACTTGAACGATATAGCTGCCTGGGAACAAGTTGCTGAACAGGTAATTGCCCGTGCTGTTCGTGGTCGTGGTTCCGACGAGCGAGTCGTTCGAGGTCAACGACGAGCTGCTGTCGCTGTCGAGATACGCATTGATTGTAACATTCGCAATGCCCGATTCGCCGCTATCGACGACGCCGTTGTTGTTCGCATCGTTCCAGACGAGGTCGCCCAGGCTGAGTGGGACGTAGTCGGCAAAGTTCTGATCGATCACCGAGGGACCAAAGGCCGTGAATTGATCGATCTGCCCGTCGATCGCCATGCTCCCTGCGATATCCATCTGGATCGCGCCGACACTCGTCAGCGTAGCGCCACTCCCTCCGCCCGTGGTGAAGCTCGAAAACGGCACGACGATCTGCTGTCGAACCGCGCTGCCGGTCTGAGGAATTGAGACCGTGGCGGTCGAGTAGTTCGTGGCGTTCGAGTAGATCCGAATCGTTACGGAACCGCCCGGGAGATCGGCCCCCACGTTGAAACGCAGGCCCGTATTGGCGCCGTTGCTCGTCAGGTCGATGCCTCCGAGCCCGGTCGGGTTCAACACTTGGCTATTGTCGCTGCCGTCCCAAGTGATCGTGTCGGTACCACTGGCTTCAAAGGTCGAAGAGAACTCGAGCACTTGGCGGTTGAAACGGTTGACCGAGAGGGTCATCGCACCGGTTGAAGACGAGAGCTGCGCCGACAAATCACGCTCGCCCCCGAGAATGCCGGCCGCGCTCATCGAGCCGCTGGCAGACATTCCAAAATCACTGTCAGCTTCGATCTTTTGCTTGCCGTTATCGAACGAATCGATCGTGATATTGTCGCTGCCGAGCGCTTGGCCGGCGGAGATGACGACCTTGGCGACGCTCGCCCCGGGCTTCTGCATATAACCCGACGCGGCCGTGTGTTTAACGAAGTAGGTTCCGGCCGCGAGATTGCTGAACGTATACTTTCCATTGACGTCGGTCGTTGCGGTGCCGGCGAGCGTGTCTTCAACGCCGTAGCTACCGTTGCCCGTGTCTTGGTAGAGCTGCACGCTCGCGCCGCCGATTTTGGGATCGTCGCTGCTGACACCGTTGCCGGTCAGATCGGTGACCACGAGGCCCGAGATGCTCCCGAGCGGGTTGGCCGCGAGCATGGCGCGTTGTTCGAGCGGCTCGATACCCAAACGCCGTCGGGCAAGTGCCGGCTTGCTCGACGCTTGGCGGCCAAACAGGTCGGCCCAACGAAACTGACGGATCCACGAAACGACAACGCGAGAACGACGACTCGGCATGGCCCACCTTGGCGATTGCGAGTCGAACGCGAACGCGCCCTGAGCTATAGGGTCGCTTGACAAAAGAACCCACTCACGGCGCGCACGATCGACCCGATGTCCGAACTGCACTGATGCAGTCGTCATCGGTCCAATGCAGAGTCGAGCTTTAGGGTACGCCGAGTCCTGTGAACAGTGCTATCACAAACTACGTAGGATGTATCACCAACGACAGTCGAGACCGAGCGTCACGGCCTGGACCCAGTAGTCGTTCAGGCTAAATCCATTGAACGCGGGGCGGGTGAGCCCCGTTGTGGTGGTGCCATTGAGCACCGGCACGCCTCGGCTGTCGACGTGAGTATCGATTTGATCTCCGGCTCGCGCGACCTGTGCGAAGTACAAGAATGTGTAGCCAACGTAGGCCCGCATGTGCGGCGTGCATTGATAGCCCAGGTTGAAATCAACCTCGGGCATGCTCGCAAAGTCGTCGCGGCTGTAATCGCCGATATTGGTACGCTGCGCCAGCAAGCCACCAACGAGCGGCGTGCCATTGGTGATGGTCTGCCCTTTGATGTGAACCACCTTGTGATTGTTGCCTAGCGCGATCCGCCCTTGCGTCTCCAACACCCAGCGGCCGAAATAGGCCTCGGACAGGATGCCAAAGTCGGCGCCATTAAAATAGTTGCGGCTGCTGAAGCCGTCGCGAACGATAAAATTGTTGCCGCTACCGTCCGTTGCGACGAGATTTTCGGTGATGTCGACCGAGTCGTCGAGCCGCGCCCAGCGGTACCCTCCGGTAAACGCCCAATTCACGTAAGGCCGCGAGGGCATACAGGGATCGCAGGCATTCGAGCCACATGAGTCGCATCCGGAACCACAGCCAGTATTGCAACGATCACGGCAGCCAAAGTTGAACCGCAACAACGGTGACACCGTCTGAAAACGGCTCACGGTATCGACACTGACCGTGCCGTCGAGCGTGTTGGGGAACGAAACAATTTCCACACGCTCACGGTTTTGACCCGGGGCAACATCGAAGAACGGCCGCATCAAGATCGGCGCGCCATTCACCCCCGTTGCCGAGAAGTGTTGCCCAACGTTACCGAGCGCAAAGTAATCAAAATTAAAACCGACCAATTGACACGGGTCGAAATAAAATCCACCACGGATGCGTCCACCCGGTCGGAAATTGTTGTCAATGCGACGATCGCCAAACAGAATCGTCGTGTCGGTGCGTCCCAACGCCCCCGGCGGCGGCACCGCGGTTGACGGAGTCCCGGCCGGAGCGGTTGTGACCAGTGCCGGGACCGGATCTCCCTTGGCGAACGCAAAGGCGAAATCCGTGCGTAGCCAGAACAACTGCGGGCCCATCGATCCGCCACCAAAGCCCGGCCCGAACATCGCAAAGTCGTCGTAACCGTCGTACCATGGATCGTTATTCATCCCGTAGGGACCGTAACCGTAACCACCCTGCGGTCCAGGCGCGTCGACGTACTCTTCCTCGAAGGGCTGCTGCATCGGTTGAGGCTGCACAGGCTTTTTCTGCGTAGGCTTTTGTGTCGCCGGTGTGCGCGGAGGCATCGGAGGCCCGTTGTCGACTTCGGCCGTGTCATCGGTGGGGAGCGTGCGCGGTCGGTCTTCCGTCGTGGGGTCAAATGCGACCGGTCGGACGGCTCGATCCGAACGCGGTACAGGGGCGCGCGCGATGGAATTGTCCGACCCTTGACCGGGCAGCGGCCCGTAAGCGTAACTGTTCGGACGCGCGCCCGGAGGACCATACTGCGGACGATTCGGATAGATCGGTTGCCGACGTGGTTCAGAACTCTGAGCAGCCTGCGGCGGGATCGCCGAGTCGCTCGGTGCTTTGTTGCGGACCGCGAGGCTCTTCGACGACTTTGAATTCTTCGCGGGCTGTTTCACCACATCTTCAATAAACGGCGAGGGCGTTGAGTCCGACTGAGCATTGAGCTTGAGCGGTTCGCCGTTCTCCGGTTGGTCACCCTCGACACGCTTGCTAGCCGGTTGAGGTTTCTCGAGTAGGGCATCTTGAGCTTCGCGGGCCTTGGTTTTGGTGGGCGCGACCTCAGGCGTCGCCTTGGCCGCGATCGGCTTGGGGACGACAGCCTCGGCTTTGCCTGCGGAGGCACCCGTTGCTGGCGTCAGCCAGGGCCCCGCCTCGACCGATGAAGGAGCTTTGAATTTGAGAGTTTGAGCGGTCGCTAGCTGAGCAGCCAGACCGATGATCGCCACCGCTAAAGCGATTGGTCGCAAATAAGTACGCATGACGCGCCTCGATTGAATACTAGACATTCGATCTTTCCACACTTCTACGCGAGTATCTGTTTGGTTTAATGCACGGGGTTCGACGGTGTCTTGGCCCACAATGACTGCGGTGCGACTGACTCACTCTCGCCGGTCGCCGCCAAGATTTCGTTCGGGACACTGCCGGTGACCACCGGTCCGGCCCCGAGCAAACTCCAGTTGTTGTGATCCGATCGGGCCAAAGAGGTCCCCTGATTAATAACCGGCTTGCGCGTTTTGCTGTCGAACGCCACGAGCGCCAGTTTGGCCGTGCCGTTCGAGCGGGTCTTGGTGAACATGGCCAGTCGAGGCAGAGCGATTTGCGAGCCCGGCAATGATATCTCGGGCACGCCCAGGAAAACGTCTTTGCGATCGGTTCCCACCGCGCCGCTACCGATCTCGACCGTCACGTCGGATTCTTCGGGCTTGTCGACCAGCGTGCAGTCATGGGCTAGCAGGTGCTGGTGCAAGCTGAGCAGGATGTAATTCTTATCCACGCAGTCGAGGTATTTGGGTTCGATGTACACCTTGGCTCGGGCGATCGGCCGGAAGTCGACCTTGTTCAACGAACGATCGACGGCGCTCGATATCAATAATTGCTCGACTCCGGTGCGCGATGTGTCGGATTGTTTGATCGTGGCGCAGCCGGCGAGCCCCATGAGCAAGCCGAGCCACGGCATCCACGCATTTCGTACAGGCATGCGGTCCCTCTGCGCGACGACGGTCCCACCTCAATCTGGCCGCGTGATATCACGCCAGCAGACCGGTAGCCGGACCGACGTTTCGTCGTCGGATGTAGTGTGAGTACAATGGTTCAAAAGAAGAGCGGCGGGTGAAATACTCGAATCGCGCGGCGAGATCAAGAGCAGTTTTGAAATCAGAAATGAGGCCAATCCCGCAATCAATCTGCCCCGAACCGAGCATCGTCATCAAAGCCAGGCCTGCGTGGGCCCCTACCCACTGGGAGCCAAATCGTTATACTGCTCTTAATCTCTCACGACATCATGTCTGTCAACTTGACCAACCATCATGGCCAACGCATACGACCCCTATCGCGAAGCGCTTGTTGTCGAGACCAACACGGTCTGGCCCGAGGAGTATGAAGACTGGGAGTGGTCGCAAAAGACCCCCATTGAAGACAAGCTGCACGCCCAACCGCAGGCTGCCGCGAATCTCGATTACGTTCGACTCCATACCGGCTTTTGTCGCGAGATCGTCGTCACGCAAGCCGACATCGACCGCGTCGGCTAAGTCTCACCTCTCATGGGAGTACCCTAAACGGTGAGCCATCCACAACGGATCGTGCACGTCGATCTCGGGACGCGTTCGTATCCGATCGCCATCGGCGAGGGCAACCTTGGTGAACTGCCGCGGCTCATTGAGCAACGCGGCAAGTTGTCACACGCCGTCGTTGTCACCGATCAGAATGTTGCCGATACGCATGCCGCAACGGTGATCGCCTCACTCAAGCAGAGTGGCGTCCGCGTCGATCGTTTCGTCGTGCCGCCGGGCGAAAAGACCAAATGTGTCGAGCAAGCCGACAAACTTTGGCAGCACATGCTCGACTGCGGCGCAGATCGCAAGACCGTTGTCGTCGCGGTCGGCGGCGGGGTCATCGGCGATCTGGCCGGGTTCATTGCCGCGACTTTTGCCCGCGGACTTCGCTTTGTTCAGGTCCCGACCACGTTGCTGGCGCAGGTCGACAGCTCGGTCGGCGGCAAGGTCGGCATCAACTTGCCTCGTGCCAAGAACATGGTCGGCGCGTTCTGGCAACCGCTCGCCGTGCTCATCGATACGGCCGTGCTCGAAACGCTGCCGCAGCGCGAGTACCGCGCGGGCTTGGCCGAGGTGATTAAGTACGGCGTGATCCTCGACGCCGAGTTCTTTGCCTGGCTCGAAGCGAATTTGGCCGGTTTACAACAACGGGATGCCGCGGTGCTCCAACACGTGGTGGCACGCTCCTGCGAACTGAAAGCCGAGGTCGTCTCGAAAGACGAGCACGAAACAACCGGCTTGCGCGCCGTGCTCAATTATGGGCATACGTTTTGTCATGCCTTCGAGTCGCTAACCCATTATGGCGAGTTACTCCACGGTGAGGCGGTGGCGATCGGCATGCTCTGCGCCAGCCGATTGGCGGAAAAGCTCGGGCGGATCGACGAGCATGTCACGCGGCGGCAGTTCGCGTTGATTCAGGCTCTCGGCTTGCCCACCGAGGTGCCGCAACTCGAATCGGCCGCGATCATCGAAGCGATGCGCCACGACAAGAAAGTCGAGTATGGTCGGTTACGGTTCGTGCTTCCGAGCCGGCTCGGTCATGTCGAACTAGTGGGCGATATTGAACCCTCGCGGGTTGAAGCGGCGTTGCGGTCAGTAACCTACGGATAGCACGATGATCGACGATCGGTCCTTGTTTCCGAATGGGGAGGCGCTCGACGCCCACGCTCGGCTACGGGACACGTTGTTATTGTCGCTCGTCAGTGGCGTTGGGCCACGCTCGTGGCGGGCGCTGCTCGATCATTTCGGTTCTGCGTCGGCGGTATTGGCTGCCGCCCCGAGTGTGCTTCGTGAGGTGAAAGGGGTCGGCCCGAAATTGGCTGCCGCGATCGCCCGAGGGCCATCCTCGATCGACGTCGACGCTACGTTGAAACGCTGTCGCGAGCAGCAGGTCGATATCCTGACGCTCGACGCTCCGGGCTATCCACCGTCGTTGGCCGAGATATATGATCCGCCACCGATACTGTATCAGCGCGGTCAATGGCGCAGCGAGGACGCGATGGCCGTGGCCATTGTCGGCTCGCGCCATGCGACCCACTATGGCGTGACGATCGCGGAGAAGCTGGCCGCGTCACTGGCGCGGGCCGGGCTCACGATCATCAGCGGTCTGGCTCGAGGAATCGACGCGGCCGCTCACCGCGGGGCACTCGAAGCCGGCGGTCGCACGATCGCCGTGCTCGGCAGTGGCGTGTTGAATATCTTTCCGCCCGAGCATGAAAAGCTGGCCGAGGAAGTCAGTCAGGCCGGAGCCGTCATGAGCGAAGCGCACGTTGATGGCGAACCGCTCGCGGCGATGTTCCCGCAACGCAATCGACTGATTAGTGGCATGTCGCTTGGGATCATTGTGGTCGAGGCAGCCGAGCGGAGCGGGGCGCTGATCACGGCGCGCCATGCGATGGAGCAGGGACGCGAGGTGTTTGCCGTCCCAGGACGCATCGACTCACGCGCCTCGCGTGGTTGCCATCGATTGATTCGCGACGGTGCCACGCTGGTCGAAACGGCCGACGACGTGCTCGAATCGCTGGGGCCACTCGTTAAACCCACGACGAACGCCGCGGGCCGCACGATCCACAGCCCGGCCGAGTTGTTGCTTAATGACCTCGAGCAGCGTGTGCTCGACGTGATCGAGACCCAGGCCACGCCGATCGACACACTGATAGCGCGGACCTCGCTTGCCGCGCCTCAGGTGCTGGCGATTCTTAGCGCCCTGGAAATGCGTCGCCTCATCCGCCGCGTGAGTGGCTCGCTGGTACTGCGGGTGTGAGGTGAGAGAATTCGCCTCGCACGAGAAAAACAGTTGACCGCGGCACGGTCGTCGGGCACGCTACAGGGCAGCGACTGTGATTGCCCCGCCTGATCCTCTGCTTGGAGTTGTCCTGATGTTACGCTCAATTGGTTTCGCAACGTTGGCTTTGGTCTGGATCGCCAGTCCGCTCCTGGGGCAAGAATCCATCCCTGGCCTGGGGCCGACGGGACCCGTGAAGAAGCTCCACGGCGACTTTAAGTTCACCGAAGGGCCTGCGGCCGATCGACAGGGCAATCTCGTCTTCAGTGATATTCCCGCCGACAAAATCTACAAAGTCGACTCGTCAGGCGCACTGAGCGTATTTCGCGAGCCCGCCAATAACACGAACGGCCTGATGTTCAACGCTCAGGGCGAGTTGATGGCCTGTGAGATGCAAGGGCAGGTCGTCGCCATATCAGCCGATGGCAAGCAACGCCGGGTCGTGGCGGGCGAATATAACGGCGCGCGGTTCAACGCTCCCAACGATTTGGTCATTGATCGCGCGGGAGGCGTCTACTTTACGGACCCTCATTTTCGCGCCCCCGATCCACTGCCTCAAAAGGTCACCGCAGTCTATTATGCCGACAAGTCTGGCAAGGTCACTCGACTCATCGATGATCTCAAAGCGCCCAACGGCGTGATTCTCTCGCCCGACGAAAATACGCTGTACGTCATCCCTTCACTACAAGCCGAGATGATGGCCTATCCGGTCGAGGCTCCAGGTAAGCTCGGCAAAGGGCGTGTGTTCTGCACACTCAAGCAGCCTGCAGGTCAGACGGGACGGGGTGGCGATGGCCTGACGGTCGATGTCCAAGGGAATTTATACATCACATCGGGCTTAGGTTTGCAGGTCTACTCGGCCGATGGCAAGTTGTTGGGTATCATTGCGTTCCCTGAGGGGCCGGCAAATGCGACCTTCGGTGGGCCCGATGGCAAAACCCTCTACGTAACCGCCCGGACATCGTTGTACTCGGTTCCGATGAGCGTCAAAGGGCATGTTTTTCCAGGCAAGTAAATGACCTGTACCTGATCGTGGTCGGAACGGCGCGTTTTTTCTCGGAGGCTCGAATGGTTGCCCGATGGTTCATATCACTGGCGATGCTGGTGTGGCTGGTTCCCAGCGTTGTTCCGCTGGAGGCCGAAGACTGGACGCAGTTTCGTGGCTCCAACGGCTCCGGAGTGTCGACCAACACCAAGCCGTTGCCGGTCGAGTTCTCGGATAAGCAAAACGTCCGCTGGTCACACAAGATTGGCGAGGGAATCGCCTCGCCCGTCATCTCGCGCGGACGGCTGTTTGTGACGACGATGTCGACGCCGGAAGAGTTTAGTGTGATTAGCTACAACGCCGAGACGGGTCAAGAACTCTGGCGCAAGCCGTATCCGGCGGGCAAACTGCCCACGATCATCCCGCCGAACGTGCCCGCCTCGTCGACTCCGGCCACCGACGGTGATCGCGTGTACGTGTATTTCGTCACGCACGGCATGCTCGCGCTCGATGCCAACGACGGTCGCGAACTCTGGCGTTCGCCGGTGAGTGAGCCGTTCTATCTGATGGCCTGGGGGGCCGCGTCCTCGCCCATCATCTATGAGGACTTGGTGATTTTTAGCCAAGACGACGACCTAGCTCCGATGCTCTACGCGTTCGACAAGCAGACCGGTAGCGTGCGGTGGAAAACTCCGCGCCCCGAGATGCTCGCTGGCTACTCGTTGCCAGTGTTGTGTACCGTGAATGGCCGGACCGATTTAGTCGTCGCGGGTACAGGAAAGATGAAGGGCTACGATCCGCGCAGTGGCAAGGAAGTCTGGACCTGCAACACGCTGTTGCGGACCATCATGACCTCGCCGGTGGTCAAAGACGATTTGATCTACATCTCGGTGCAAAGCTACGGTGACGCCGATCGGATGCTCAAAGACGCTTTGCTCGAGTGGCGCGACACGAACCAGGATGGCAAGCTCTCGAAGCAGGAGATCGCCGAGCCTTTTTGGAGCAAATTCGACCAAGGAGACGCCAACAAGGACGGATTCTTGGTGGGGACCGAGGTCGACACGGCTTTTCAATCTCCGATCAACATGGTCGGCGGCGGCAGCATTGTCGAAGCCATTCGCGGTGGCGGCACGGGAGATGTTTCGAAGACGCACCTCGCTTGGCGGCTCGACAACAAGGCCTCGTCCAACATCGCGTCTCCAATCTTGAGTGGCGACCGGCTGTTCCTCGTCAAGCAAGGAGGCATCAGCAGTTGTTTCAATGCCCTGGATGGGAAGACGAACTGGACTCTCAAGCGGCTGCAAAACCTGGGGAACTACTATGCCTCGCCCGTCGCCGGTGACGGGAAAATCTACATTCTGGGCGAGAACGGGTTCGTGGTGGTGATACGCGACGCGCCGCAGTTAGAAATTTTGGCGAAGAACGACCTCGGCGATAGTGGCATTGCCACGCCCGCGATTGCCGATGGCCGGCTCTATTTTCGCACCAAGGAACGGCTAATCTGTATCGGTCAATAGCCGTAAGTCCAATCATCAGGTCGTGTTTTGTCGAAATGACGAGCCACGCACCTTGACGAGTTGCTTGACGGTTCTTAAAGTGACTCGTTTACCCGTTTACGAGATATCGGCCCATTGGGGCCGACGACCTTTTTATTCGCGACGAGTACAGTCATGGCCGTTCCTAAGCGACGTCAATCAAATTCCCGTACCGGCATGCGTCGAGCCCACGATTTCAAGGTGGCCAAGCAGCTCCATTCGTGTCCAAAGTGCAGCACGATGGTGCCAACCCATGTAGTGTGCCCCAACTGCGGTCATTACATGGGCCGAGAAGTGGTCCGAGCCACCGAAGAAGAAGCTGAATAAGAGTCGTATTGGGCGAGCGATACACTCCGCGGTGATTAATCCACTGCGTGGTGAGTAATGCACTGCGTGGTGAGTAATGCACTGCGTGGTGAGTAATGCACTGCGTGATTCGCTATACGCAGTGCATTGACTAGCTTAGTTGGCGTCCGCTTCAGTTTACCTCGACCGATCCGAGACCATCGTGAGCGCCGTTGCTTGTTTATTTCCTGGCCAAGGTGCGCAAAGCGTTGGCATGGGTGCGGAGATTGCCGCCTCACGAAGTGAGGTTCGTGTGCTCTACGATCGGGCCAACGCGGTCCTCGGATACGACCTTGCCAAGCTCTGCTTCGAGGGTCCCGTCGAGCAGCTCGACACGACCGTGGTCAGCCAGCCCGCCTTGTTTGTGACCAGCTTGGCCGCCTTGGAAGTGCTCAAGGCCGATCGGCCTGATGTGCTCGATCAATGCCAAGCCGCGGCTGGGCTGAGCCTTGGCGAATACACGGCCCTGGCCTTTGCCGGAGTCCTTGAATTCGAGGATGGGCTCAAGCTCGTGCAGGAACGTGGCGCTGCGATGCAAGCCGCTTCCGATGCGACTCCCAGCGGCATGGTGAGCATTCTCGGCTTGGATCGTGATCGGGTCGCGGCGTTGTGCGCCGAGGCCAGCGAAGGCGAGGTGCTAGAGATCGCCAATCTGCTTTGCCCGGGTAATATCGCCGTGTCGGGTACCCTTGCCGCGTGCCGTCGCGTGGCCGAGCTCGCCCCCGCTGCGGGCGCCATGAAAGCCGTGCCGCTCGCCGTTGCCGGCGCCTTTCACACTTCGATCATGGCAAGTGCCGTCGAGCGACTGCGGGCTGCGCTCGCGAATGTGCCGCTGCGAAAACCACGTCTTCCGGTCATCTCGAACGTTGACGCTCAATCGCATGACGACCCCGAAGCCATTCGTGCTCTGCTGGTCCAGCAGGTCTGCTCTCCGGTGCGTTGGGAGGATTCGATGCACAAACTGCTGGCGTCGGGAGTTGATCAGTTCTGGGAAGTTGGCCCCGGCCGTGTGTTACGAGGCCTGCTCAAGCGGATCGATCGCAAGGTCGAAAGTCAGGGGGTCCTGGGCTAGCCTCCAAGCCTTCCAGGGTTCTAGCCCTGCGTCGAATCACGGTGCGCTCGCTCAGTAAAGTGCCCACGGGTAGAAATGTAGCTGTAAAACGAGTACGTTATGGAGGTCCCTGAGGTGTGGTTTTGCTCCATCCTCAGCTCAGTTCATTGCTCGACCGCCTCAACGATTGACGGCCAGCACGTGACACGGACAACTCAAATGCAAGGGAATGGTGCATGAGCCAGGGATCGAGTGGAGATGTTCAGGTCGACCTGACGGGTCAGGTGGCGATTGTCACCGGCGCCTCGCGCGGCATCGGTCGTTCGATTGCCAAGATGCTGGCCCGTAGCGGCGCAACGGTCGCTGCCGTGGCTCGCAGCAAAGACAAGCTTGCCGAGGTCGTCTCCGAAATCACATCTGGGGGCGGCAAAGCGGCGGCTTATGAATGTGATGTCAGCAGCTCCGAGAGCGTGCAAAAGGTCGTCGATACGGTTGTCGAGCAATTCGGCCGCCTTGATATTCTGGTCAATAACGCTGGAATCACCCGCGATACGCTGATTCCCCGTATGACCGACGAACAGTGGGACGAGGTGATCAACACGAATCTGCGCGGCGCGTTTCTGTTCACCCGAACGGCGACACGGCCCATGATGCAAGCGCGCTACGGACGAATTATCAACATCGCCAGTGTGTCAGGCCTGATGGGCAACCCGGGGCAGGCCAATTACTCCGCCTCGAAGGCTGGGCTGATCGGCATGACCCGGACCGTCGCGCGGGAGTTGGCGGGACGCAAGGTGACGGTCAACGCTGTCGCCCCTGGGTTCATCGAAACCGAAATGACTGAGGCGATGGGAGAATCCATCATTGGCGAGATCAAGGCTCGAATTCCTGCCAAACGGCTTGGTGCCTCGGACGAGATCGCCCAGGCCGTCTTGTTTCTGGCGGCTAAGTCGTCGGGGTACATTACCGGAAACGTGCTCACGGTTGACGGTGGACTGACCGCCTAGCTCGAAAACAGGCCATCATTCCTCGTCTTTCCCGTACAGCTTGTCAAATCTGGCGTGTAGACCTCGGAAACTCCGAAAATTGCCGGAAACTCATTGAGTCACCCATATTTACAGTGCGGCTAAAACCATGTATATCTTCACATTCTTGCCAACGCTGTGAGTCACCGGCGTGTCCCTATCCGTCGGTGTGGTTGGCAGCGACGAGCGTCTCGTGCGCTCGGTTATTGATCTTCAGATAACGAACTTAATAGGCCGAGAAACGTTAGACCGGTATTTACGGACTTCCGCTGGTCGTCCTGTTAACTTAATTACCTGAACCTCAACAACCAAACCTGAATCACTTATTTGTCCCCTCTGGGAGGAACAACAACGTGGCATCTGTTCGCGATCGCGTGATCGATATTGTGGCTGAGCAACTTGGCGTCAGCAAAGACCAAATTACCGAAGCAACCTCGTTCGTTAACGACCTGGGAGCTGACTCGCTCGACACCGTCGAGTTGGTCATGGAACTCGAGGAAGAATTCGACGTGAATATTCCCGACGAGGCGGCGGAGAAGATCCAAACCGTCGGTCAGGCCGTCAAATACATCGAAGATTCGCAAAACGGAAAATGAAACGCCGCGTGGTCATTACGGGCCTCGGCGTTGTCACGTCGTTAGGTTGCCGTGTCGATGAATATTGGCGCCGGATCTGCGCGTCGGAAAGCGGCGTGGGACCGATTACGCTCTTTGACTCCTCGCTCTACCGAGTGCATTTCGGTGGCGAAGTACCCCATTGGGCGCCTGACGCCTTGATCTCGTTAAAAGATCAAAAGCGTCTCGATCGGTTCACGCAGTTCGCGCTCGTGGCCTCGCACGAGGCTTTTTTGGATAGCGGACTTGATCTGAAACAGATCGACCATCTGCGCGCCGGAGTTATCCTGGGCTCTGGCGTTGGTGGACTCAACGAGTTCGAGAGCCAGCACACGCGGCTGATCGAAAAGGGGCCTGACAAGGTCTCCGCCTTCACCATACCCAAGCTCATCGTCAACGCCGCGAGCGGACATGTCTCGATTCAGTTCGGGTTTTGCGGCCCTTGTACCACCGTCGCCACCGCATGCGCCAGTGCCACCAATGCCATGGGAGACGCACTGCGGGCGATTCAGTACGACGATGCCGATATCATGATCACGGGTGGTAGCGAGGCCGGCTTGACCCCCATGGGCACCGCCGGATTTGCCGCCATGCGAGCACTCAGCGAACGCAATGACGACCCGCAACGGGCTAGCCGACCGTTCGACATGGATCGTGACGGTTTTGTGCTAGCCGAAGGGGCTGGCATTCTTGTCTTTGAAGAGTTGGAACACGCCAAAAAACGTGGCGCGAACATCTACGCCGAAGTGCTTGGCTACGGTATTACTGCCGACGGCAGTCACATCACCCAGCCAGACGAAAACGGCACCCATTCTGGACGTGCGATGTCATTCGCCTTGCGTGATGCCAAACTGAATCCGACTGATATCGAATACATCAACGCGCACGGCACCAGCACTTCGCTCGGCGATGCTGCCGAAACGAAGGCCATCAAGCGCGTGTTTGCTGAGCATGCGTACAAGCTCAGCATCTCCAGCACCAAAAGCCAACTCGGTCACCTGCTCGGAGCCAGTGGCGGTGTCGAATTGATTACGACCATCATGGGGATGCGCGATCATGTGATCCCTCCCACGATCAATCTGCAAAAACCGGATCCGCAGTGCGACTTGGACTACACGCCGAATGAGCCACGCACTCGGGCTTTTTCGGTGGCCATGTCGAACAGCTTTGGGTTCGGTGGTCACAATGGCTCGATCATTATTGGCAAGCTGCGTTGAACGCGGCCTGACGCTGCGTTAGCTAGCATGCACTGCGGCCGGAAATTCTCCTTACGGGCCGAATGTCCTGTCTTGTTCCGAAACGCCCGACTCGCCTATACTCCGCACCCCGAATATGTTTCGGTCATGCGCAAGGAGGCGTAACCATGGATATGCGACGAGCTTGGTTAGTGGCGTTGATCAGCATTGCCTCGGTCGCACCCTTGGCGGCACAGACACGCGTCGCCATTCCGCAAGCTAACCCAGATGCATCGACTAACGGCAGCTTTGGTCGCACGCCGACGTCGGTCTCGATTGGTGGCCAAGCCGCTCCATGGCGAACGGCGAGCAACCCGACTCCGATCAGCACGACCCCGATCACGCCACCGACAGCAACTCCAGGCAGCGTGACACCGATTGCCCCGACGACACCGGTCGGTGCTCCTGCCGCGATGAGTCCGACGAATACCGGGGTCGCGCCCATCGAACCACTCAAGCCGATCAACCGGACGCCCCGTCCGACGGTCGCCAAAGTGACACCAGGCACTGCGGTCCTGCCCAACGAACAAGGGCAAGTCTGGCGCGAATACGATCTGACACAATACACAAGTCGAGTGTCCAGTACCCAGCGACCAGAGCAAGCGCTCGTCGACTGGATTCTGCGCGAGACCGGTTACGAAGCTTGGCACGGTGAACCGCTCGGAATTTTGAGCGCCAACGCGAAGACCTTGCGGGTCTATCATACGCCGGAAATGCAGGCGACGGTCGCCGATGTGGTCGACCGTTTTGTGAATAGCGAGGCGGCCACGATTGGCTTTTCATTCCGTCTGGCAACGCTGGCGAGCCCCAACTGGCGCATTCAGGCCCAAAATCTTTTGCACCCAGTCACCGTTCAATCGCCGGGCATTCAGGCGTGGCTGTTGCAAAAAGAGGAAGCCGCCTTGCTGCTCGCTGAATTGCGCAAACGAATGGACTACCGCGAGCACAGTGCCCCGCAATTGATTGTCAATAATGGCCAAAGTGCGGCGGTGGCCGTGGGACAAGCGAAGAGCTACGTCCGTAACCTCATCGCACGCCCTGGCACGGCTGCAGGATACGACACGGACGTCGCACAATTCAACGAAGGCTTTAACCTCGAAATCCACCCACTCCTGTCCGTCGATGGCCGCGCGATCGATGCGGTGGTGAAATGCAATGTTGATCAGCTCGAACGGTTGATCCCCGTGATGCTGGATGTTCCAGCGCCGATGGCCCCTCGCCAACGGCTAAAAATCGACGTGCCACAAATCTCGCAGCTCCGCATGCACGAGCGGTTCCGTTGGCCAGCCGATCAGGTGTTGATCATTGGGATGGGGATGGTTGCCCCCCCCACGCCAACCGAGCCAGGAGCCCTGATGGCCAGCCTGCCGCTGGTCTCACAACCCGCGCGTGCCGATTTACTCGTATTTATCGAGAGCCGCGGACGTCTTTCGAGCGCCGCCGCGGCCGCCACAACGGCCTCTCCCATCGACGCCCGCAAATTTGGTGGCCGCTACTAACATATTGGCTGTTAAGGGAATTGCGCCCAACAGCCTGCTTGCTCCTACCGCGTTCGCAGTTCGTTCGGTAAACTAGACGAACGGTTTTTGTCTTATGGAGTCGGTTTGATCATGGTGATGTCGACGCCCGCACAGCGGCGGGTGGTGATTACCGGGATGGGGCTTATCGCCCCTCTTGGCCAAACGCCCGAGGAACTCAGCCAAGCTCTGGTCGAGCGACGTAGCGGCGTCGTCCCCCTCGATCCCGTCCACTCGACTCCCTTGCTGCATTACGCCGGCGCCGCGACCCATTTCACCGAAGACATCGGTAACTTTGGCCCACTCGAAGCCGACAAGAAAAAGGCGATCCGCAAAGGCCTCAAGACGCTTTGTCGTGAGTCCATCATGGGGCTCGCCGCCGCACAGCGGGCTTGGGGGCACGCCGGCCTCGTCGCTGGTGCATTCCAACCCGAGCGCGCCGGAGTCGTCTTTGGCACGGACTACATGCTCATGGATCCGGAAGAGTTCGCCCTCGCAGTACGCGAGTGTGGTGGAGCGACCGGACAATTCGATTACGCACGCTGGGTCAGCGATGGCTTCCCACGACTCTTTCCCCTGTGGCTGTTGCGGTATTTGCCGAATATGCCCGCCGCTCATCTTGGTATCTACAACGACCTGCGCGGACCGAGCAACTCGTTAACTTTCCGCGAGGCGTCGGCCAACTTGGCTGTCGGCGAAGCGTACCGAGTCGTGGCTCGTGGCCACGCCGATATCATGGTCGCCGGCGCGACGGGAACGCGCATTCACCCGATGAAGTCGATCCACGCGCATCAGCAGGAAGAGATCTCCGCCAACGGTGCCAACCCATCGGCCGTGGCGCGTCCGTTCGACTTGAATCGCACGGGCATGGTCCTTGGCGAAGGGGCCGGAGCCATCGTGCTCGAAAATTACGAATCTGCGGTAGCCCGTGGCGCCACCATTCACGCCGAAATCGTGGGGGTTGGATCCTCGACCGTGGCCACGCGGCAAATGATGCCGCAACGTGATCGGGCGATGGCCAACGCCATGCGTGCTTCGCTCCGCGATGCACATGCCTCGCCGGACGACGTGGGGCATCTTCAGGCGCATGGGCTCAGTACGCGCAGCTGCGACATTGACGAAGCACGTGCGATTATCGACGTCTTCGGATCACTCGCCGACCGGTTGCCTGTGACCGCACTCAAAAGCTATATGGGCAACCTTGGGGCTGGCAGCGGCATGGTCGAACTCATCGCCGGCGTGTTAGCTCTGAGCAAGGGAAACCTGTTCCCGACGCTGAATTACGAATCACCCGACCCCGACTGCCCCATTCATGTCGTGCAGAACGACTCGACCCTAGCTGGCTCGTCGTTCTTGAATCTCAATGTGACGCCTCAAGGTCAAGCAAGTTGCGTCATGGTACGGCGATTGCCGGCATAATGCCTGATAGACCCAACACGGCCGGGCGCGCCCGTTACGCTTTGTGAATCTTGGCGCGATGTTCAACCAAGCCCTTCGTGGCATTACGGCTGTCGATCACGCACTTGGCGTGTTCGACGATGAAAGCATAATCGAAGGCCGTGTGGTCGGTAACGATCACGACGCAATCCTGAGCCGCGAGGAACTCGGCCGTTAGCGCCGAGCTTTTCATCTCAGGCAGCTTGTAGTGCCGCGAACGTGGGAGCTTGGGGATGTGCGGGTCGTGGTACGATAATTGTGCGCCTGCCTCGGTGAATAACTCCATGAGGCGGAAAGCGGGACTTTCGCGCGGATCGTCGACGTCTTTCTTATAAGCCACCCCCAGCAAGCATATCTTGCTCCCCTTGAGTGGCTTGGCATGCTGGTTAAGCACGTGCATCGTACGATCGACGACGTATTGCGGCATGTGGGTATTGATTTCGCCGGCAAGCTCGATGAACCGCGTGGTCATGCCGTGCTTGCGCGCCAACCAAGTCAGATAAAACGGGTCGATCGGAATACAGTGCCCACCTAGACCTGGGCCCGGGTAGAAGGCTTGAAAACCGAACGGCTTAGTCTTGGCCGCCTCGATCACCTCCCAAACGTCGAGTCCCATTCGGGCAAACAGCACCTTCAGTTCGTTGACCAGCGCGATGTTGACCGCCCGGTACGTATTTTCAAGAATCTTGCACGCCTCGGCCACCTCGATGCTCGAGACCGGCACCGTCTGGCAAATGGCGCTCGAATAGAGTTGATTGGCCAGCCGCAGCGAGTGCTCATCCAAGCCGCCGACAACCTTGGGGATGCGCGAGGCAGAAAAGTTCGGATTGCCCGGATCTTCACGCTCCGGACTGTAGGCGACAAAGAAATCTTCGCCGACGGTCAAGCCGGTCCGCTGCAAGATGGGCAGCAACACGTCGCGTGTCGTGCCAGGGTAGGTGGTGCTTTCCAAAACGATGAGCTGACCAGGGCGCAACGATTCGGCGATTTGTCGTCCCGTGGCCTCGATAAATTGCAAATCGGGGTCGCGACTCTCGTTGAGCGGCGTGGGCACGCAGATCAACAGCACGTCGGCCTCGCTGAGCCGTCTCAAGTCAGCCGTGGGTTTGAACTTCTCCGCGTCGAGGCATTCGCGAATCCACTTGGGCTCGATGTGGTTGATATAGCTACGTCCCGACAGGAGCATGGCGACCTTTTCGGGGTCGACATCGAAGCCCATCGTGGCAAATCCCGCGTTGATAAAAGCCTGCACAAGGGGCAGCCCAACGTAGCCTAGTCCAATCACGCCGACCACGGCGGTTTTGTTTTGAATGGCTGCTTCCAGGTCAGTGAGCGTCATAGTCGGTGCTTCAATTACGGGGTTCATGGGCCGATCGGCTCCATTAGAGATAGGAAACATCATTCAGACCGCGATCACAAAATAATTCCCCGACCGCTTTTTGAGCAAGATCAACTCTCACGTCAGCGGGTAATTTCTCCCTGCAAACGAAGACGCGGCGACATATTGTTGCGCGCCAATGAAGCGCTCTTGCCGAAATCTGGCCCAATGCCCTAAACTCGCGCTGGCACCGACAAGTAATGCTCGTTCACGTCGAAAAGGAATTCGCACGTATGGATCTGGTCAACAAGCGTTTTTTAGTCATCGGCGGCGCGGGGTTCATCGGCTCACATGTGGTCGATCAGTTGCTCGCAGGCGGGGCCGGCGAAGTGATTGTCTACGATAATTTCTTCCGCGGCTCGCGCGATAATCTTCGCAGCGCCCTAAAAGACCCTCGCTGCTCAATTTTCCCGCATGGCGGCGACATCCTGCACACCGATATCCTCAGCAAGGCGATGGAGGGGGTCGACGGTGTGTTTCACTTGGCAGCTGTTTGGCTGCTGCAATGCCATGAGTACCCCCGCACCGCATTCGACGTGAACGTCCAAGGGACGTTCAATGTGATCGAAGCCTGCATTCGCAATAACGTCAAACGAGTCGTCTACTCGTCGAGCGCCAGCGTCTACGGCAACGCAGTCGAGCTGCCCATGACCGAGGATCACCCTTACAACAACTTCACGTTCTACGGCGCGTCCAAGATCGCTGGCGAACATTTCTTCAAGTCGCTTGGTGACCGTTATAAGTTGCCGTGGGTCGGCTTGCGTTACATGAATGTCTATGGCCCGCGACAGGATTACCACGGTGCGTACACGGCCGTGATCCACAAGGTGCTCGACCGGATCAACGCGAACAAACGGCCGATGGTCTACGGCGACGGTTCACAGTGCTACGACTTTGTCGCGGTCGAGGACGTGGCCCGAGCCAACGTGCTGGCCATGGCCGCCGATGTGACTGGCCAATGCTATAACGTCGGTCGCGGCGTCGGTACATCGATCAAGGAATTGACCGAAACGATGCTCGAGTTGACCGGCTCACCGCTATCGATTCAGTACGAGCCAGCGGGGCTCACCTTTGTGACCAATCGCATTGGTTGCCCCGAGGCAGCGGAACGAGACTTGGGCTTCCGCTGGTCGATCGATCTGCGGCAAGGTTTACAGAACGTGATCGATTGGCGCCGTCGCGATCAGATCGGCATGGCTGCTTGATTCGCACGCGGCACAACCTTTTCTCGGCTCACTTCGCGCGGTTATCAACATGACTTCGGCGGTGTGCCCCAAGCTGCGGGTGTTGCATGGGCCAGTCAATCTGGCCAACCAGCCTTGGGTCTTATCTCGTCACGAGCGCCGTTGCGGCGTCACGAGCGACGTCGTGGTCGTGCAACCGCCGCAGATGGGTTTCGATGCTGATCGTTGTCTGTCGTCCGTAACGAACAAGACCGCCTGGGGGCTCGTGCGGCGCGCGTGTTTTGGGCTCGCCGCGCCTTGGCGCTACGATGTGCTGCATTACTACTTCGGCCGCTCGTACCTCGCCTTTGATGCTCCAGCGCGGTGGCCGCGTCTGCGACTCGATTTACAGCTTGCGCGACAGTTGGGGCGTAAGGTCTTCATGACCTTTCAGGGTTCGGACCTGCGCGGGGCATCGCCCGAGCGAGTCGCCCAACTGCGCCGCGTGATCGTCGAGCATTGCGATCGCGTGTTCGTATTGAACCCTGACCTGCTACGGGTATTGCCGGAAGCGACTTGGATTCCCTATGCCAGCGTCGATATCGAGGCCCTTCCCTACACGCCCCCCAAGCTCATCGGACCGATCCGCATCGTGCATGCCGCGAGCAGCACGTCGGCCAAAGGAAGCGACCATATTCAAGGTGTCGTTGAACGGCTCAAACGCCACTGGCCCATCGAGTTTACGCTCGTTCACGGCGTCACGCATCGCGAAGCACTTGGGCAACTTCAGCAAGCAGATGTGTTCATCGATCAAATTCGGATTGGTTGGTACGGTGGACAACTGGTCGAGGCCATGGCGCTAGGCAAGCCGTCTGTTTGTTATCTAAACGAGGACGATTTGCGTTTGATTCCGGCCACGATGCGTCATGAATTGCCCATCATCAACGCCACAGCCGAGGAACTTGAGCCTCGACTAGAACAGCTCCTGCGACATCGCGACCAATGGAGCGAACAGTCTCGTCGGGTACGCCAGTTCGTCGAGCGATGGCATCATCCCGCACGCATTGCCTCGTCGATGGTCGCCGCCTATCGCGATCGTGACTCGCAATACCACTGGCCAGAGCTGCCCGAGGACAAGCGATGCGCAGCCTAGCCAAACGAGCGATACATCGCGTATTGTTCATTTGTGTGCGGTTGAGCGTTTGGTTGCTGCAACTCCTTGCATGCAATGGCTCGTCAAGCGTGCGCAGCGTCTGGACCGGCATGCCGATCTTTACCCACACCATCAATGCCCGCGCCGAGCGGCTCTTGGGGGTCGAAGCTGAATCACTAGCGCTGTTCACTTATCGCCCGAGTGACGAGTTTGACATCAACCTGTCCCGGTGGACGCGATCTGCACCCCTGCGAGCCGTTTTGTCTTACGTCGTATTCGCCTGGGCAGTCATCCGTTATCAACGATTTCACTTCTTTTACAATCGAGGTTTTTTACCGCAACTTGAACCCGGTCAATTCAATCCGGACGAGCTGTGGTTGTTGCGAAGTCTCGCTAAGCAAGTGTTTGTTTACGCATACGGAGCCGATGTGCGCACGCGTGCGGCGACCGAGTCACTCGGTGGTGTAAACCTGTGTAGCGAGTGCCCTGCACCCGGGCGTCATTGTGTGTGTGATGACCGACGCGGCAGGGATAATTACCGCCGGGTTCAGCATTTTGCCACACAATGCTTCTCTCTCGGCGATATGACAGCCTACACTCCAGGCAGCCGAAACGATCTGTTCTACTGGTGCGTCGACCTACACCTGGATGCAGGGCTACGATATCGCCCGGTGTATCCATCGCCGACGAGTGGCGAACCGATCCGGATCGTCCATGCGGCCAACCATCGGTTCTTCAAAGGGACGCAACATCTGGTTGCGGCGGTCGAGCAGTTACAGCGAGAGGGCTTGGCGATCGAACTCGAAATTGTCGAGGGGTTATCGCACCGCGAGGCTTTCGAGGTGTACCGGCGTGCCGATCTCATTTTTGATCAATGCACCGCCGGATTTCATGGGTATTTTTCACTCGAAGCCATGGCGCTAGGCAAGCCCGTGATGTGCTTTATTCGCCGGCGAGAATTTTTATTGCATGCGGATGAATGCCCGTTGCAAAACACCTCACCGACGACATTGGTGGATGATCTACGTCGTCTGTCGATCGACCGTCGAACGTTGCACGAGCTTGGCCAACAAGGGCGTCGTTACATCGAGCAATATTTTACTCTCGATGCGTTTTCCAAGCGGTTAGCGAATGTGTATCGCGAACTGGGCGTCGAGCATCGTACTGCCAGTATATCCGCCCCAGCGAGAATCAGGCCGCACGACGTTGGGACGATGGTGTCGCATGAGCTAGCGTGACGGTCTCAGCTATCGAGGGCGATAGAATGCCTTGGATCACGGCGATTTGCTTATTGAGCGTCTCGCGCGTGGAGTAGTGCTGCTTGATCCACTCACGCGACCGGCTCCCAAGCTCGATGAGTTGCTCGGGGTAGTCGATCACTTTCGCCAAGCCGTGGTAAATCTCGTCGGTCGAGCAGGCGTTCATTACAGGTGGAATCGAGCGAAAGCGAGCCGAGACGGCCGCCTCGTCCAGGTAAGTCATGACCGGCACGCCAGCCGCCATGGCCTTGAACATAATTCCCCCGAAGCTCCCCAGGTGGAATTGATCGGCAACCAGTCCGCAGGCCAGCGCCATACGTTCGAATGGCACCGTGCCGAGCGGCTTGAGCCAGCGAACCGTACGATCCACACGGAGTTCCTTGAGCAGCTCGCGGCTTTGAGCGACATTTTTTCCCCAAGCACAGCAGACGAGCCCGACCCGTTTTCCTTCGTTGACAAGCCGTGCATAGGCGCGCAGGAACTTGTCATTCCCTTTGTCGGCGTATCCGGTTCCAGGTACCCAATCATGTCGTGTTGGGAAGAAGATCAGATGATCGACCTTCAATTGTTTGCGGAGTTCGTGGCGCGTTTGATCGGCGCCCTGGACAAGTAGAAAGTGATCGTCATCGAACGGGTGATTGAGAAACGTGACCCGATCGCCAGCCAGCAAACGGCCTTTTTCGTAACAGTCCGAGTTGGTTACGAAAACATGTTCAGCGAGATGGTAAGCGAGCGCGGTCAATCGGCCCGTGGGTGTCGGTTGAAAGGGAATTTCTCTCAGTGTGCCGTGTTCCAAGGCCAAGTACGGCACTCCCGCCAACATCGGCAGAATGGGGTCCGTCGAGTAGCCCAATACAATCTCGTAACAAGCAAACAACTCCCTCCAGCGCCCCATGACCGAACGATAAGGTTCGAAGTCGAGGGGATTCAACGTATCGACACGGTCTGGAAAAGCCTCGCGGAACTGTCGAATTCGTTGTGCAACAATCAAGTCAAACGTGTCGTGCGCCACGACGGGCCCTGTCATCGCTCGAGGAAGTTTCGTCCGCGTCAGAGCGATGGTCATCAACAGCGGTAAACAGGCGATTTGCAACGCCGATTGGACAAGCATCCACCCCAACAGCAGCACATGAAACAAGAATTTTCCAACGAGGCGGCTCTGCTGCAAACGCCCGAGCTTTTGTTCGATCGGATACGCTTGCATCCACCGCAAGAGCAGAAACGGACCGAGTATCACGCCCACGACCAACTTGAGGCTCAACCACACAATCATACTTGCATGAAAAATCGCTCCGGCGATCGGAGAAGACGACTTGAACACGCTAGCCCAATCACGGCATTGATCCATCCGTCTCCTGAACGTGGCAGGAAAGTTGACCAGCGAGTGGACCGCATGGCGAATATTGGCTCGATGTTTGCGGACGAATTGGCGGGCACGCTCCAAGAGCGGATTTCGAGCCAAGAGCCCAACGAATGCTCGTTGGATGGCCATTCGTCGCCAAGCATGACGAACGCCACGCTCGTCGCCCCGGCGCCGGGCGAGCAGGTAGCTCCAACACAGGTGCAAGGGAGCCTGGGCAAACCAACGCGGTCGTTGGAAGCCGTTCAGTTGCACTCTTTCCCAGGCAGGGAAAAAATCATTGCGAATATCACCGCTAAAATCAGCGTCTTCCCACTCGGGGCAACCCATCACATGATAGTAATTATAGCAAATCACATCGCTTTCGATGCCCACCTGATTCAGCAGTCGAGCGTTGTTGTAGGCGTTGTTGGCAATGTTGCCGATGTGCAACATCCGCGGCGAACGACCATGCTGCGCGCGGTATTCGTCAATCCATCGCGCTAACTCGGGGGCGATCCGCTCGTCGGCCGCGAACTCGTCGATATTCATCGTGGTGGTGCTCATAAGGCGTTGCAGTCGGGAGACCTCGGCCGCAGCGCCAGAAAAGCGCAGTAACCCGGATACTCACGGTTAATCGACAAACATTCATCAACAACAAACTCATTCGCGACGACGTCCATAAACCATTCTTCGTCGCAATGAAACAGGTGGTAAGGATCGACGGGCTCGATGTCCTCGC
>CAYLYE010000026.1:0-40448 GCA_964387325.1 uncultured Planctomycetaceae bacterium | reverse complement strand
CCGTCTGATCGGCGCTCCTCCGGGCTACGTTGGCTATGAAGAAGGAGGCCGACTGACCGAAGCGGTTCGTCGGCGACCGTACTCGGTCGTGTTGCTCGACGAAATCGAGAAAGCCCATCGCGACGTGTTCAACATTCTGTTGCAAGTGCTCGACGACGGTCGACTGAGTGACAGCTTGGGGCATACGGTCAACTTCACCAACACGATTGTCGTGATGACCAGCAACGTCGGCAGTCAGATGATCCAGGAAATCACGCGTGACGGCGGCTCAAGCCAGCAAATGCGCGAGGCGGTACAAGAGGCACTCGAAGGGCGATTCCTGCCCGAGTTCCTCAACCGCATCGACGAGACGATCGTGTTCCATCCGCTCGACCGCCGACACATCCAACGGATTGTCGACCTGCAACTCAAGCGGCTCGAGAAACAGCTTGCGGCCCAAGAGATGCAACTGGACGTGTCCGCCGCGGCGCGGGAGCAAATTGCCGAATTGGGTTACGACCCGACCTACGGCGCGCGTCCACTCAAGCGAGTCATCCAGCAGCGGATTCAAAACCCACTGGCGACCGAGCTGCTCAAAGGCTCGTTAGGCGCGGATTCGACCGTTCGGGTCGACTTCCGCGCAGGCGAGTTTACGTTCGAGTCGGTCCAGAGCGAATCGCCTGCCGCCGCAAAATAACGCCCGCGTGGGAGCGCAAGGCAGGGCGCATGGCATGACCGGCTCATTCAGCGAGCATGGACCAGAACGCGATTAGCGTTCGGTTTCCAGACCGAGATTGGCGATGATGACCTCGGAACCGATGGTCATCTTGCGAATTTTCTCGATCATGACGGCCTTTTCCGAGATGGTGGCCTTCTTGAGCTTTTGCTTGAACTGCTCAATTTTTTCGCGGCGCTTGCGCCGACGCTTAATCTCTTGTGCTCGATCGCTGATGCCACCCACGTCGCACTCTCCTTACCATACGGAAGTTGCTTACAGATCAAACTTTATAACCTGTGACTGACCGGTCCGTCAATTCCGCACGGCGAGATTTTTGAGCACGACTTGATTCGCCCGCTGGAGCTATGGCCCCACAAGGGGCACAATGGGCAACTTGATCGATCGACTCCGCCCCAGTGATTGCGTGAGGACCATGTTGCCGCGTGTGCTCGAAGACGAAGTGATGGATACGGCCGAGGAGGCCGGCGACTACGACGCAATCGATCATCGAGAAGTCAATCGCCGGTTCGTCGATGACTTTATAGCCGCCTGGGAGCGGGAGCCGCCCGAGGGCGAGGTGCTCGACCTGGGGACGGGAACCGCTCGTATCCCGATCGACTTGGCCCGTCACGACAAGCGATGGCGCATTTTGGGGGTCGATTTAGCCCAATCGATGCTCGATGTCGCAACACAGAACGTTGAGCGAGCCAGCCTCGGTTCGCAAATTCGTCTGGCGTGCGTGGACGTCAAATCGTCACCCCTTCAAGCCGCTTCGTTCGCTGCGGTAATTTCCAACAGCATTGTGCATCACATCCCCCGCCCCCACGCCGTGATCGCCGAGGCGGTGCGGCTTGTTTCCCCTGGGGGACTCCTCTTCTTTCGCGACTTGCTCCGCCCGGCCGATCGAGCGTCGCTAGATGAATTGGTTCAGCTCTATTCCGCGGGGGCTCACAAACGACAGCGAGCCATGTTCGCCGCATCGCTCCACGCCGCGCTCACGCTCGACGAGGTACGCGAACTCGTGGCCCTGCACGGCTTTGCCCCCAGCACGGTACAGGTCACCAGCGACCGACATTGGACCTGGGCAGCTCGCGTGCAATGACTTTAACCGTGTGAAACGATCACGAAACCCGGGAGGGCAATTGCCTGCACAGGAGTCGCCTTGGTAAGATAGCTAGGGTCGGCAACGATTTGGCCATTTTCAGCTAGGCGAGCGGATGTCAGAAACGGTCTCGGAATCTTCCAGTTTGTCGGCGGCACTGTTGCAGGCCTCGATTGATTTGCCTGCGGCACAAATTGCCCAACTCGATGATTACGCGCGTCGGCTCTGGGACTGGAACGCGAAGATCAACCTGACCCGTCATACGACCTACGATCTGTTCGTGCAGCGCGACGTCGTGGATAGTTTGAAAGTGGCCGAGCAGCTTGAGACGAGCGCCAAAATATTGGACGTGGGCAGTGGCGGAGGCGTACCAGGGATTATTCTTGCCATCATGCGGCCTGACCTAGATGTGACGCTTAGCGAATCGATGGCCAAGAAGGCGAAGGTGCTCGACGATATCGTCGGGGGTATGAAGCTGCCGGTGCAGGTGCATTACGGACGGGCCGAAGAGTTGCTCAAGTTCGACTACTTCGATGCATTGGTCGTCCGCGCGGTCGCACCGATCAAGAAGCTGTTGACCTGGTTCAAACCATGCTGGGGCGCGTTTGGCCGACTGTTGGTGATCAAAGGGCCGGCCTGGACCGAGGAGCGCCGCGAGGCCCGCGAGGCGGGGCTGCTCTCGACGCTGCAATTGCGAAAAAAAACGTCCTGGCCGTTGCCGGGCACCGAGTCGGAGAGCGTGTTGATCGAAATTCAGCCCCCGACCGGTATCGACGCTAGCTAATAAGTCCCCCTCTCGGGCTGCTTACTCACGAGGACGGGCGGGACGAACTAGCCACGTCAGGGACAAATATGGTATGGTTCGGTTTCACTGAGCCTGAAAAAACGGAGTCTTTTCGCCACCCTTCTATGACTGCCTATTCCCTCACCCATTTACGCCAACTCGAAGCGGAAAGCATCCATATTATTCGCGAGGTCGCGGCCGAGTTTGAGAACCCGGTCATGTTGTTCTCGCTGGGTAAAGACTCGATGGTGATGTTCCGTCTGGCCCAGAAGGCGTTTCACCCTGCTCCGCTACCTTTTCCGCTCATGCATATCGATACGACCTGGAAGTTCCAGGACATGTATCGATTTCGTGATTGGATCGCCAAAAACTACAACATCAAACTGCTCATCCACGTGAATCAGGAAGGGCTCGCCGAAGGGGTCAACCCGATCACGTTTGGTAGCCAGAAGCACACGAATATCATGAAGACGGTCGCCTTGAAACAGGCGCTCGATCTACACAAGTTCGATGCGGCGTTTGGCGGCGCGCGACGCGACGAGGAAAAATCTCGCGCCAAAGAGCGCGTGTACTCGTTCCGCGATCAGTTTCATCAATGGGATCCCAAGAACCAGCGTCCCGAGTTGTGGAGCCTCTACAACGGCAAGATCAACAAGGGAGAATCGATTCGCGTATTTCCACTGTCAAACTGGACGGAACTCGACGTCTGGCAGTACGTGCATCTGGAACAGATTCCCATTCCTCAGCTGTATTTTGCTGCGGAACGGCCGGTCGTACACCGGGACGGCAACTTGATCATGGTCGACGACGATCGCTTCCCTTTGAAGTCAGGCGAGAAGCCTGAGTTGAAGATGGTTCGTTTTCGCACCCTGGGTTGCTACCCGCTCAGCGGCGCGGTCGAGTCGCAGGCGAAAACGCTGCCCGAGATCATTCAGGAAATGCTGTTAGCGCGCACGAGCGAACGTCAAGGGCGTGTGATCGATCACGACGAACAAGCGTCGATGGAACAAAAAAAACGAGAAGGATATTTTTAATAAAAGCGGAACTGTGAAAAACGGAGAGCGGAACAACACCCGATACCGACTCCACTTTCAGCTTTCCTCTTTCCACTTTTATCACCTGCCATGCTCACCGAAACCGATCTGATCGAAAAAGACATCGAAGCCTATCTCGCTCAGCACGAGCGTAAAGAGTTGCTGCGGCTGCTCACCTGCGGCAGCGTCGACGACGGCAAGAGCACGCTCATCGGCCGACTGCTGCACGACTCGAAGATGGTCTACGAGGACCAACTCGCGGCGGTCAAAAAAGACAGCGAAAAGAAAAGCTCCGCAGGGGGCGAAATCGATCTCTCCTTGCTCGTCGACGGGCTTAAAGCCGAGCGCGAGCAGGGGATCACGATCGACGTCGCGTATCGGTATTTTTCGACGGCCAAACGCAAGTTCATTATCGCCGACTGCCCGGGTCACGAGCAGTACACGCGTAACATGGCCACCGGGGCGAGCACCTGCAATCTGGCGATCATTCTCATCGACGCCCGGCACGGCGTGTTACAGCAAACGCGGCGGCATAGCTTCATTGTCTCGCTGCTCGGCATCAAGCATGTCGTTGTGGCCGTCAACAAAATGGATCTGGTCGATTACTCGCAGGAAGTCTACGAGAAGATCAAGCAAGATTACGTGGCGTTTGCGGCCAAGCTCGAGATGGGCGATCTGCATTTTATTCCGGTCTCGGCCTTGCGCGGCGACAATATTGTCGATCCGAGCGAGCACATGAACTGGTACCAGGGGGGCACCTTGATGCACTACCTGGAAACCGTCTACATCGGCTCGGATCGCAACCTGATCGACTTCCGCTACCCGGTGCAGTACGTGACCCGGCCCGACCTTAACTTTCGCGGCTTTTGCGGCACGATCGCCTCGGGCGTTGTGCGGCAAGGCGACGAGCTGATGGTGCTGCCGTCGGGGCGCAAGAGCCGTGTGACCCGGCTGGTAACCTATGAAGGCGAATTGGAAGAAGCATTCGCTCCACAATCGATCACGATCACGCTGGCCGATGAAGTCGATATTAGCCGTGGCGATATGCTTGTGCATCCAGGCAATACGCCGCGCGTCGATCGCACAATCGAGGCGATGGTGGTGTGGCTCAATGATCAGCCGCTCGTGCCGGGCAAACAGTATTGGATCAAGCACACGACGAAACTCGTAACCGGTAGTGTTTCTGAGCTGCGCTATCGGATCGATGTCAACTCGCTGCATCGTCAAGACGCGCCGCAGTTGCTGATGAACGAGGTGGGGCGCTGCACGCTGCAGCTCAACCAACCCCTGTGTTTCGATCCGTATCGGAAGAATCGCGCGACCGGGGCGTTCATTTTCGTCGACCGAATCACGAACAACACCGTCGGCGCCGCGATGATTATCGATCGCGAGGCTTCAATCGGCATAAAGGATTTGTGGGACGTCGACGCGACCGCCGAGGGGAGCGTGGCGCAAGGGAGTCAGGTGACTCGAATCGAGCGGCAAGGTCGCTTCGGACATCCTCCGGCTACTGTCCTCATCACGGGGCTCTCGGGAGCAGGCAAGTCGACGATTGCCGCGGCTGTGGAACGCCGACTGTTCAACCAAGGTTGTGCCGTCACGGTGCTCGATGGCCAACAGATGCGGCACGGGATCAGCAAGGACCTGGGCTTCACGGCCCGCGAGCGGAGCGAAAACCTACGCCGCAGCATGGAAGTGGCGAAACTCATGAATGACGCCGGGCTCATCTGCCTGTGCGCATTCGTTGCTCCGGAGGATGCGTTTCGTCAAAAGGCTCGCGAGGTGGTGGGAAAAGACCGCTTTGTCGAGGTCTACTTGTCGGCGCCGGTCGAGGTCTGCCGCCAACGAGATACGGAAGGCATGTACGTTCGAGCCGATCAGGGTGAACTGAACGAGTTTCCGGGCGTGTCAGCTCCCTATGAAGCACCGACCCGTGCCGATCTGGTCGTGCCCACTCATGAATGGAGCGTCGAGCGATGTGTCGACGAGATCGTGGCACTGCTGAAAGAGCGCGGGCTGATTAGCTAACGGGCGCTCAATATTGCCGGTTCGTTTTGGAAGAAATGGCTCGGCGCGGGCTTGCCGTACAAGAAGCCTTGGGCCAACTTGAAACCCAGCTCCTGACAAACGTCGTGCTCGCCAAGCGTCTCGATCCCTTCGGCCAGCGTCAGACAGCCAAGTTCCGACGCCATTTTCACCAGTGACGCGAGCATTTGCTGTCGTTGTGACGAAGACTGATCGATATCGCGGATCATGCGCATATCGAACTTCAGGTAATCGGGGCGCACTTCGACCAATTCGACGAGTCGGGCTTGGCCTGCTCCAAAGTCATCGAACGCGAGTCCGATGCTCAGATCGACCAGTTTGGCTCGAAGCTCTCTCATCACCGCGAGGTTCGAGACGGCGGCTTCGTGGATCTCCAAGGTCAACGCGAGCTTATCGTCAATTTTGCGAACCGCTTCGAGTGAATCGATCAAACCGGGCTTGCTCAACTCCATCGGGTGCGTGTTCACGAAGAGATGATTAAGTGCACCGACGGTCGCGCCGACACGCACGCCTTCCCAACGGAGCATGCGGCTCAACTCGAGTTCTAGATCCAGCCGCGACGCGGCCTGAAACATGGCATGCGGGCTTTCGAGCCCAAACAGATTGCTACGCCCCAACACTTCATAGCCAATCGGTCGTTGATTTTCGAGATCGACGATCGACTGAAAATAAGGCACTACGGCGCGATCGCGCATGAGCTTGTCAAATTGGACCAAGGCCAATGCATGGTCCACGACATCTTCGGAGACCGTGCGGCCTTGTTGGTTGGCCGCTTGACGACGGATACGAAACGGCACATCGGC
Organism: uncultured Planctomycetaceae bacterium; assembly: GCA_964387325.1. GTDB lineage: Bacteria > Planctomycetota > Planctomycetia > Pirellulales > PNKZ01 > CAZZBK01. The sequence continues at coordinate 33,982 of CAYLYE010000026.1, read as the reverse complement.
GAACTGCAGAAGGTCTTCTTCCTGGACCGTCGTCGGCGCGCTGATCCGGCGACCGTTGAGGTACGTGCCATTGGTGCTATTCAGATCCTGAACAAGCACGTCGTTACCATTGATGCTTAGCTCGGCATGCACGGTCGAAACCGTCCGGCGAGGCAGGCACAGACCTAAATCAGCTCGACGACCAATGAGATACGGTGACGAGTGAATCGGGATACACCGATTGGGCCCCGATTCGTCGACTTGACCAACGAGGAACCAGATCGACTTTGTAATTTCTTTATCGGCGACCAGCATAACAATTCTCGAATTGGCGAGACGCGCTCAAATGTTAACAAACTCTAGTTCGCAAGATTACTTTACGAGCAGCCCCCCCAGGCGGATTCTCATCGTCGAACGCGGTCGCAATCCATCAAGACCGTTATGACCGCGGCAACTCGTGTGACAGGCATCATTGGCAATTTCGGAACGGCTCGCCCCAGATTGCGAATCTCGGCTATTGCAATGGCCAGCGAAGCACTAGCCATAACCTAGATTTGTCGGCGACCATTTTCTCCTCACTAGCGTTTGAGCGTTTTATGACTGTCTCGCAGACACAAGATATTGAGTTCGATCTTTTGTCGACCATATTGGCTGACGAGGCGTTTTGCCCGACGGAGCCGCGGAGCATCGAAGAGACAGGGCTCAGCACCCCGTTTATCGAGGGGCTGATATTGAAGCACATCCAAATGGCCGGTACAGCCAGTGGGCGAAATACGGCTGAACATCTGGCGCTTCCCTTCAGCATCTTGGAGAGCGTTTTTGCTTCGCTTCGCACGAGACAAGTGCTCGTCCACGCGGGATCGGCCCCCTTTAACGATTACTACTACACCTTGACCGAGCAGGGAAGAAAACAAGCTCAAGCCGCATTCGCCGCGTGCGCCTACGTCGGTCCGGCCCCAGTCCCACTCATGGACTACGTCATCGCGGTCGAAGCGCAAGCGATCTCGGCCGAGGCCGTTCGCCGCAAGCAACTCGAGGAAGCGGTCTCGGGAATTTCGGTCGACTCGTCGATCTTTGAAAAACTGGGGCCCGCGATCAATTCAGGCGCCGGCATGTTTCTCTACGGCGCGCCGGGAAACGGCAAATCGACGCTCGCCAAGAAGATCACCGCCTGCTTTGGACAAAAGATTTGGATACTCCATGTCCTCTACGAAGGTGGCCAGATCATCAAGCTATTCGACCAGGCTTATCATGTGCCTTTCGATAACGATCGTAAATCGATCACGAAGCAATCCGGGTTCGACCGACGCTGGATCAAAGTTCGCCGCCCGCTGGTGGTCGTCGGTGGCGAGTTGACAATGGACAACTTGGAAATTCGCCACGATGCGCGCAGCAACACCAGCGAAGCACCTCTGCAACTCAAAAGCAATTGTGGTTGTTTGCTCATCGACGACTTTGGCCGACAACGCATTGCGCCAGCCGAATTGCTCAACCGTTGGATTATCCCGCTCGAGGCTAAGCACGATTTTTTGACCTTGGCATCAGGCAAGAAGATTCAAGTCCCCTTCGAGCAACTGGTCGTGTTCTCGACGAACATCGAACCGCGCGACTTGGTCGACGAGGCGTTTTTGCGACGCATTCCGTACAAGATCGAAATCACCGACCCTGGCGTCGAAGAGTTTCATCAATTGTTTCGCATTTATTCGCAGGCGATGGGGTGCGAATATCGCGCCGAGGTAATCGACCGCCTGATCGAAAACTATTATCGGCGCAATCAGCGATCGATGCGTCGCTGCCATCCGCGCGACTTGCTGCTGCAAGTACGCAATTATTGCAACTACAACGATCTGCCTTTCGATATGACCGATGATTTTTTGGCCCATGCCTGTAAGACCTATTTCACGACCTTACTAGGCGATGACTGATCGCACCATGTCTCGAACTGCAGACGCACCGTTTATGTCAACTGTCGTACCATCCAACAACGCCCCTTCCTTGCCAACAACTTTGTTGGGCTACGAGGTCGTCGAACGCATTGGCAGCGGCGGCTATGGCGAAGTCTGGAAAGTCCGTGTTCCCGGAGGGATTCTCAAGGCGCTGAAAATCGTTCACGGGCAGAACGACGGCGAGCGTGCCGTTCGCGAACTAAAGGCATTCAACCGCGTCAAGGAAGTGCGCCACCCATTCGTACTCTCGATCGAACGGATCGAGATGACCGACGGCAAGCTCTGTATTCTCACGGAACTGGCCGATCGCAGCTTGAAACAGCGTTATGACGAATGTGTCCAGCAAGGCTTACGAGGCATTCCGCGCGACGAACTGCTCGGGTACTTGCGTGACACGGCAGATGCATTGGACCACATTCGCACCGTTCACGGCTTGCAGCACCTCGACGTTAAGCCAGAAAATCTGCTGCTTGTGGGTGGGCATGTTAAGGTCGCCGATTTCGGGCTGGTCCGCGCGCTCGACGAATTTGCCATCACTTCGCAGCATGCGCTAACGCCGTTGTACGCTCCGCCCGAAGTTTTTGACGGCCATCCGCACTCGAACAGCGATCAATACAGCCTGGCACTCGTCTATCACGAAATGCTTACCGGTTCGCTGCCGTTCATCGGACGGACGACGGCTCAACTGGCAGCGCAGCATATTTATGGCCGGCCGATGCTGACCATGCTACCGTTTACAGATCAAGCCGTGATCGCCCGTGCATTGATGAAGTTGCCTGCACAGCGATTTGCCAGTTGCCGGGACTTGATCGATAACCTGGTCACATCGACTCAATCATCGCTGCCGCGTGGTGAGACGAACTCGCCCAACTCATCGACCATCGAGCAGGGATTACGTAGCACCGTCCAATTGGCCCCCCAAACGGTCCAGGATCCTGAACATCCGCTGACCGGGGCGTCTAACCGTGTGTCGCAGACGCGCGCAAGAATACGGCCTTCAACGACACCGGGTGAATCTCGAGCGACCAATCTCCCCCCCGTGGCGATCGATCCGAGTCGCGATATTTACCGGCCTACGTTGTTTATCGGCGTCGGTGGGCTCGGGGCCACCATGCTTCAGCATTTGAAACGGCGTTTGGCCGACCGGATGGGCCCCCGCGCGGATGTGCCCGCCATTCAAATGTTGCTGATCGACACCAACGCCAAGTCGGTCTACAACGCCTTGCATGGCGACGAGGTGTCGTCGCTTAGTCCACGAGAAGTTTTGCATTTGCCGATCAACTCATCAAGCGAGTATCGCGACGATGCCCGTGACTTGCTGCGCTGGCTCAATCGGCGATGGTTGTACAACATTCCGCGCTCACTCAACACCGAGGGTATGCGCCCGTTAGGGCGCCTGGCCTATTCGGTTCACGCTGCAGACATCTGGCAGACGATTCGCGCGGCCTTGCTCGCCGCATGCGACGCCAATGCGCTCGATAAATCGACGGCTGTTACGGGACTGGAGTTCAAAAACCAAGCCCCGCGAGTTTATCTAGTCGCGTCGTCGTCCGGCGGCTCAGGCAGCGGCATGGCGATTGACCTCGCGGTAGGGCTGCGACGAATCCTGGCCGATCTGGGCTGGAGCGACGAGAACTTACAGTTGATTTTGGCGCACACAAGCGACCGCCGCTCGACGACCACTCCAGTGGCACTTGCGAACTCGAGTGCCTGTATACGTGAACTATTTCACTTTATCAGGTTTGGCTTCAGCGACACGACCCCATCCAGCCTGCCGGCGATGTCGATCGGCGTGGGGCCGCTGACCGTGCCTAATACGTATCTGGTTCATCTGGGAGAGGAACTGGATGATGCCCAGTTCGATCGTCGAGTCGAGATGCTCTCCGAGTATTGTTACCGCAGCAGTTTGACCGAGGCAGCTGGATTTTTTGATGCTTGCCGTTCGGCGATCACAACGGATCGCGACTCATTTGAACCCGTCGTGCGAAGTTTTTCGCTGCGCACGATTGCCCGATCGCGACTGGACGTGCCTGCTTCGGCATTGAACGCACTCTGCCAGACTTTTGTAGACTCGTGGCGAGGCGTCAGCGACGCCATCAAGAACTTTGGCCCACCGACGACCACAGAGACGGTGATTATCCGTGGCGACCTCGCCCCCAAGCAAACTTCCAAAGTACAGATGCGCGAAGTGGCCGAGCCCTACGCAAAATCGCTTTCACTGTCGGTCGACGGCGTTCGGGACATGGTTCGGGGGTTGATTGGACGAGTTACCTCCGAGAACGGCCTCGAATGGCTCTATCGACAGCTGATTGCAAAACCTCCCGAGACATTTCCAAGCTCAGCCATCGAGCTTTTGGAATTGCCTTTGACGGCCTTGAACAGTCGGATCGAGCCGAACGTCGCTTGTTTAGCAGCGGCGCTCAATCAAGCCTTGGAAGATTGGATCACGAATATCCTCGAAAATCATCCAGCTCGCGTCTCGGCAGGCCAGTCGGCGATCGAATGGATCACGGAGCATACGCGACAGATCAAACGCAGTCTCACCCAAGAGCTAAAAGAAATCGAATCGCAGGTCGGGCAATTGATCGAGCGACTGGAACAGATTCCTGCCCGATCGATTCCGGATTTATTGCGTACCGTCGACACGCACTCGACCAAAATGGCTCCAGATCGAGAATGTCTGCATGTGTTTTGTGAGCGGCTGATCGAAAGCATTAGCCTGCGAAACGCGTTGCGGTTAATTAGCGCGGTCGCCGCGCAGGTAACCAAGCTCGGCTCACAGTTGCTCGATCTGAATTGCGATCTGGAGTTGATTGCCAAGTCATTCACGCTCAAGAGCGACGACCCCCACGGCGAACGCTTGATAAAGCCATGGTACGAGTCGTGCCCCGATGTGGCTTGGCGACTCTCCCGAGTGGTGTCGCAATTGCTGGCCGAAATGGAACGATCCGTCGAAGCGGAGCTTTTCGATGGCAACAAAAGCTTACGTCGTACGATTGTCTGGGACAGTGACACGCGTGGCAAACTGGTCTCAGCAATTCGCGCGGCAGCACACGGGGCCGTGCGAAAAATGCAAAAACAAGATCTCGTAACCAAGGGGCAACAAGCCGAACGTCTGGAGATTGCCGAGCCGTTACGAATCGCGGCCCGCGAAGCGTTGCCCGCGTGGAGTGAGTGCGGCGGAGGTCTGCGGAGCTTGCTCGTATTGCCCAAGCAAGATGTATCACTCGATGAATGCGAACAGATTCTTGGCCGCACCTGCAATGTGATTCAAGACGACGATGACGACCCCGTCGTGTTCTATGAGCTGGAAAACATTCCGTTGCGCGATATTGGCAATAAGTTTGCAGATGCGCACCCGGATGTTGTCCAACTGGCCGACCGCCTTTTGACTCGCACCGACATCAACTGGTGCAATTTAAGTTAAACACAACTGACCCGCCTTATAGTGGGACAATATCACACGATGTACACCACACTGAGCCTGAACCATCTTCCGATTGGCGCGTCCTTGAGCGCGGACATATTCGATTCGCAACAGCTCAAATTACTGGCGGCTGGCGCGACGATTACCGACACGCTCTTGCAAAACCTGCGCACACGCGGAGTGTCCCAATTGGCGGTCAGCCTTGGAGACATGGCGAGAATCCATGCCTTCAAACCTCAGGGCATGCTCTCGAAGGCCCCGCCGGCGCGTCAGGCCGCACGTATTCTCCATGAGAACGATTGGAGTCAGGAACTTGACCAAATCGCAACCGTTCAGCAAGACACCACATGGAAACCGAGTCGCGATGCGTTCAGCGCCAAGCTCAATGTGCCGGGTAACACCCAATACGACGAGTCGTTCACGGCCGAGTTGGCCAATCGACATGAACGAAACGCGGGCCAAATCGACCGCCTGCTCAAGGACACCATGAAAGGCGGGACCGCCGTCGGTTTCGAGGCGGTGCAGTCGGTCATCGCGACCTCGCTTGATGCCGCCGCGACGGATTTCGATGTCTTCGTGTGTCTCGGGGCGAATCCCTATGCCTGGCCCTTCCCCAGCCGACACAGCCAACATGCCGCGATGCTGTCGATCGCTGTCGGATCGATGCTGGGGCTCGACGAAACTTCACTGTCGGAACTGGCCACCGGCTGCTTGATCCACGACATCGGTATGCTCGCCATCCCGACGTCACTGGTCGAAGCGAACCGCATGCTGAGCGATGAAGAATACGCCGAGGTTACCAAACATCCGCTCACAACATTCAAGGTACTCGAAAAACAACTGGATGTGGTCCCCGTCGCCTCTCGGATGGTCGCCTACCAGATGCACGAGCGATCCAATGGGAGCGGATATCCACGGCAACGAAGCGGAGCATGCATCCACCCGCTGGCGCGAGTTGCGGCGGTCACTGACACGTTTACCGCATTAGTCGCCCAGCGACCCCATCGCCGCGGTATGCTTCCCTACTATGCCATCGAGACCATCGTTCGAGATGCCGCACGAGGCCTGTACGATCTTCGCGTGGTGCGCGCGTTACTCGAAACCGTAGGGCTGTTCCCCATTGGCTCGTATGTCGAGCTGAGCAACGGCTATGTCGCGCGGGTCATCCGCGGTAATGGCGCCAATTACTCTCAGCCCACGGTCGAAGCCTGGAAGCCGTTTCATCTCAATGCCGATCCGGCCGTCATCAATCTGGCCGAGGAGTCGAGCGTGCGAATTGCCCGTCCACTCGTCTCGCTGGGCATGTAACGTTAGTGCCGTAGCAAAAACTCATTGAGATTGAGCAGCGCGTGCTGCAGGTCTTCCAATGCCGTCGCGCGATCACCGACCGTCGCCACATGCTGCTCGGCCAAGCGTTTCTCGTCAGCGGTCGGAAAACGACTCAGCATGGCTAAATACACCTGGTCGACAATATCAAGGGTCGACTTATTTTCGGCGAGCGCACGCTGCAAGAAGCCCTGAGTCGCACGGGTCTTCTCGACCACGCTGCTGTTGTTGAGCAAGTGAATGACCTGATTCAACGAAGGCTCTTCTTCTCGAGCGCAGTCGCACTGTTGATCGCGAATGGGCTTGGCGAACGCGGTCAGAAAGTGATGTTCGACGGCCCCTTCGGCCAGTTCGATGGCGCGCGTCCCCACCGGATAGCCTGGAAATACCTCGGGGATCCCGGTGGCTTGTGAAATACCGTCCAGAATTTGCTCGGCCGTTAGCATCCGAATCTTTGCGCGGACAAAGTATCGATCGCCACGAGCCGCCGCGGGAGAAGATTGTTCAGGAAGTCGACCGTCTAGTTGATAGGTCTTCGAGTTCAGAATCGTGCGCAAGATCGGCTTGAAACGGTAGCCGCCGCGAACAAAATCCTGAGCCAGCGATTGAAGCAGTTCAGGATGCGATGGCGGGTTCGAGTCGCGGAAATCGTCCACCGGATCAACAATCCCCTGGCCGAGCAAGTGATACCAGATGCGATTGACCGTCGAGGGGGCAAAGTACTTATTGTCGGACGAGACGAGCCAAGCGGCCAAGCGTTCGCGACGATCGTCGTCCGGCGTCATTGTCCCCGCCGCTGTTCCAAAAGCGATCGGTTCAACCGGCTTGCGCAGCAGTGGGTGCTGCACTTCACCATTGCGCGTGAGATAAATGGTCGTGTCGTCGACCATGAACTGTTTGCCCTTGTTCTTCACCCGAGCAAAATACGCCGCGAGGCCATAATAATCCCCCTGGGTCAACGCCTCGAACGGATGATTATGGCAGCGGGCACATTGCACGCGAACTCCCAAGAACAACTGCGCCATACTCTCGGCAGCGTCCTCGGGCGTATTGGCAATGCGATAGAAGTTCGCCTCGGGTCGATAGAGCGTGTTTCCGGAACTGGTTAACACTTCGGCAGCCCATTCGGTAAACGGACGGTCTGCTGCAAACTGTTTGACCAGATACCGATGAAAACTATGCACGCCTCGTAGCGAGATCGTCTCGCGACTGCCACGCATGATGTCGGCCCATTTCATCGCCCAAAACTGTGCGTATTCCTCTCGCTCCAGGAGCGAGTCGATCAGCTTGGCTCGTTTATCTGGAGCCTTCGACAACAGGAACGTGCGTGCTTCGTCCGCCGTGGGGAACATGCCCGTCACGTCGAGATACACACGGCGTAGAAACACGGCGTCGTCGGCGACTTTCGCAACTTGCAACTGTAACTGCTGCTGCTTGGCAAAGACGTGCTGATCGACGATGTTCGAGGGAGCGGGTCCGGCATAAACAAATTGTGCGTCATGCTTCACATAGGTCAGTCGCACACTCTTGACTTGTTCCAAATATCGAACGAGCACGGTCGCTTCGGCCGTTGACTGGAAATTGACTTCGCCTTGCGCAGTCACCTCGAAGGCCGGGTCATTGGTCGCACTGAAGACCGCCAAGGGCGAAACATCACGCACGCTGCCGTCGTCAAAGTGGGCCAAGGCGACAACCTGCTGCTGCGGATATTCGCTGTGCAATCGACGCGCGTTGGGCAACACTTCAAGCCGCACGAGCTTGCGTTTCGTTTCGCTTTCGCGTCCCCCTTCGGCAATCCACTGCCGCAAGGTTTGATACGCTGGTTCATCGCGTCGAAAGCGAATGCCTCCCTGGTGGGCGACTCCGCCCGACCCTTTACGAAGCAACAGACTTTCTTCTGCATGAACGATATTGATGCGGCGGCCTGCCGACTCCCGGGTCAAGGTCCCCAGATCAAGATCCGGATCATAACCGCGCAAGCTGAGACGGAAACCGTTCTTCCCTTGAGGCGACCCGTGACAGGCCCCTTGACTGCAACCAGAGCGGCTCAAGGCCGCGATCGCTTCGGTGCGAAAGTCCGTCAGGTCCGGTACTGATATGTCACCCACCTGGACCCCAACCCGTTGCTCATGTGAGCCCACGCGCACAATCACCGCGGCCTCGCCTTGTCCGCGAGGGGACAATACCCCCTTGGAGTCGACCGCCACAATTTTCTCATCAAGCGACCGATACTGGGCCGAGCGCGTCAGATCAGCGGTTTGCGACGGAGCGACGAGTCCCGTGACGAGCAATTGTTGCCGGCTACGCTGACCGGTCAGATTGACCGTCGCGGGCATAACCTCGATCGACGAGAACTCGACCGCGCGTGCCTCGATGGGCCCCGACGCGGCTGCGAGCGCAACGCACAAGACAGCATGACTAACAAATGCTTGCATATCGACCATGCTCATGATTTGGCGGGTGTCGGTTTCACTTCGGGTTTCTTGATATCGATTTCGACGTCTTTGGGTCGACCTTCTTCGACAAACTTGCCCACCTGGGCTCGACTTTGCAAACGGACACGTACCTTGCGCGGTTCGGCTCCCAGCGGTATTTGCACAGCGACATCCACACCGCTCGCGCCTTCAGGAATGGTGATCGAGTCGGGGAGCGTCACGCCCGGCGTCAATGTGGGTTCGATCGTGATCGCGCCCGTGAACGGAGGCAAACGACTCGTCTCCAAACGAAATGTCGTTGACTCGCCAGGTAGAACCGGCACACTCTTGGGCTCAAACGTGAGATCGTACGCGGCCTTCAATTCCAAGTCGAAGCTGCGAACCAGCGTCACCTTGCGACCAGAAGACTCGGCGGTCGCTGACAGATCCACTCGATCTTTTGCCTCATTGGGCAGATTACGCGAATAGAACGTACCGTGCGTGCTGAGCTTGGCGGGCGTAGCGGGCGTGAAACGACTGTATATCTGGCGGCGAATTTCCGACTCCTGGCCGATTTGGCCTCCGTCGGCTCGAAAGCTGATTTCGCCTAAAAACCCAGCGCGACGTGTGGTATGTACCGGAAAGTCGATGGACAGATAGCGCACCAGGGTCACGAGGGGCTCAGGTAACTCGACCGCAAATGGCGAGGGAGGCGTAACCTGCAGCGCGATGCGGTCGCTTAAAGACGGTGGTAGCCGACGCTGATTTTCCCGCAATGCATATTTGATCAAATCGACGTTATAGAGTTGACGATCGATCATGGGCTGAGTGCGAGCGACGGCCGTGATCGGTTTGCCATCCACCTCGGCCGACGCGACCAGTTGCAGCGTGTGAACTCCGAGTGGAGCTGCATTCGTCGCCCGCACGCGCGCTACGTGGGCGTTGAGCCCTTCGCTGACAAGGTCGTTTTCCAGGGTGACCCCCGCCGGAGCGCCGATCAACTTCAACTGGATGGCGCCGGTGTAGTTGGTTCGAGTAAACACCAAAGGGAGCGACTGATATTCGTCCTGCGGTACCGTGAGTGCGGCAAAGTCCGCGAGCACACTCAGTTGCGGTTCGGCCGGCCGAACTTCGACTCGGTAAGCAAAGCCCACCCCGCCGGCGCGGGTCACATCGTGAATGCCCAGTCCATAGACTCCGTCTTTATTCGCACTTAATACCATCGACGCCTCGTCAAGCAGCACATCGTCGACTCGTTGCATCTCTTTGCCATCGGCACTGATTGTAAATATTTCGAGATCGGCGGCCGAGTCGAGCAAGTTGGTCTCCGCCTTGATATCGAGCTTATCCCCCTTCTTAAGCTCGAAGGAGAAATAGTCGATCTGGTTCGGCTGATCGAGCACGCCACACAAGACGGCAGGCAACGCGACCTTCGAGGCTTGTTCCCAGGTGTTATTGGGCACGATTTCGCTCACACTCGGCGCGCGTGTGACACTGCTGGCGATCCATGATGCCGCGGCATCGCCATCGCGCCGCAAGGCATGATAGAACCGCCCTAACGGCGCGTCGGATGTGACGCTTAGCGGCGACTCGACCCCGGGCAACTCGGGGAAGCGGAGCATCACATTCTGACCGGGAGCCGCAGCCGCGGGGACCGCAACACGCGCGGCCGGAAAGCGTCCCATCCGCAACACATAACTCCAATCGTCGTGACCATGATAACGGCCATCGCTTAACTCGACGGTGTAACGGCCGGAGTGAGCAAATTTGTGGGCAAATCGAAAATCAAAAAACAGGCCTGGATCGTTGTCGTACTCGACAATCAACTTCCCCTTGGCATCCCGGATGCGAAGGAGCGGATCGGTGTCTTTGCCCAACCGGCTGCTCACGCACTCGAACGAGACCTCTTCGCCCGCCTGAACGTCGATTGCGAAACGATCGATCTGCGCCGAGCGAAATGTGCCCGCCAAGGCAAGGGGCAACTTCACCTCGGGTATCCCCTGCGACGGCGTCGTCAAGCTGCTCACGGCGATGCACTTGAAATCATCGATGGCGAAGATCACCGGGTTGCTCAGTCCATCGTCGGTGGCAAGTCGCAAGCCAAAAAGCCCCACCGGAGCATTCGCCGACACCTGCACATCGAAGGTCGCTAGCTCACGGGTCGAATCACCGACGACTTTGGCTCGCAGGACATCGGCTCCGACCGAAGTCCAAAGCTGGCTGGCACGGTCCACATCGCTGCCGTGAACGACCACGCGAACCGTCGCGCCGCGCGTGACCGCCGGAGGAACCACATGGGTGACAAACGCCTGGGCGAGACAAACGGATGGGCCGACCGACCCCATCCAGGCGAGGGCGACAATCAAAACGGCAGCGAGGCGCACCATAGGTACTAGCCGCAAGGTTTAACACAGGAGGGAATTTAGAGCTGGAAGGCCCCCACGAGTATACTCGAAATTTATCCTTGCATCAGCATTGGCAATTGAATCGGGGAGAATTATACTGCCAGCACATATATTCCCGTCGATAAACGTTGATGGGACAACGGTTTTCACCCCGCCTGCTAACACTCCCACCGATCGAAGGACCCGCCATGTTGCATTTGTTCGGGCCGGCTGCCACGAAGGGCGAATCACTGTCGCGCCGCGAGATGCTTCGCATCGGTGGCTTGGGGGTCAGTGGCTTGTCGTTGAGCACGCTCATCGAGCAACGCGTGAACGGAGCGACGACTGCGCCGTCGTCGACGCCGCGCGGCAAGAGCTTTGGCGCGGCCAAGAACTGTATCATTCTGTACTTGTCGGGCGGTCCGCCGCAGCATGACATGTGGGACCCCAAGCCCGACACGCCCAGCGAAATCCGTGGCGAGTTTGAGACCATCGCCACCTCGCTGCCGGGCATTCGCTTTGGTGAGCACCTGCCGTTGACCGCGCCGCTGATGCATAAGATGGCGCTGGTCCGGTCGATGAATCACCTACACAACGATCACGGACGTGGCTCGTACTGGATGTTCACCGGCTACCCGTACTTGGGTAGCGTGCCGGACGTCAACAACATGAACCGCTCCGACATGCCGCACATGGGTTCGTGTCTGTCGAAGATCGCGCCGGGCAACGGGCCCATGTTTCCGTTCGTGATCGTGCCTCATCGCATGGACGTTGCGGGGGGCCGTCGCGCTGGTCAATTTGCCGGAATGCTCGGACCGAAATACGACCCGATGCTGACCGGTGGCAATCCGAACGAAGACGACTTCCGTCTCGAACATCTGCCACTGTCACCGAATGCTCCCGAGGCGGTTATTCAACGCCGTCTGCGGTTGGTCGATCAACTCAACGCCCAGTCGAACTATCTACAGAGCGAGAACATTGCTCAATCTCTCAAACAAAGCCAACAGAAGGCGCTCGATGTCGTCGCCTCAGACGCGGTCCGCAAAGCGGTTGACCTGTCGGTCGTCGACAAGGACACGCGTGAACGCTACGGCCGCAACCTCTTTGGTCAATCGGTCCTCTTGGGACGACGTTTGCTCGAAGCCGGCACACGGCTCGTGCAGTGCAACTGGCAGCGTACCCAGGGGCGCAACGGTTTCGCCTGGGACACGCACTGGAACAACTTCACAGCCTGTAAAGAGGACCTGATTCCGCCCTACGACCGGGCCCTGCGGGCTTTGATGGACGACCTGGAACAGACCGGGCAGCTTAAAGAGACGCTCGTGGTCGTGGCGGCCGAGTTCGGTCGCTCGCCGAAGATTACGCTCAAGAACGCGGGACGCGAGCACTGGCCCGACTGTTACTGCGTGCTCTTTGCTGGCGCCGGCATTCAACCAGGAGCCGTATATGGCAAGAGCGACAAGATCGGCGCTCTGCCGGCGGAAAACTCCTGCGGACCGGCTGACTTTGTCGCGACCATCTATCATCTGCTGGGCATCGACCCGCATCATGAAGAGCACGACCAAGTCGCGCGGCCGTTCCAGCTCACCAAGGGGAACCCGCTGTTCCCGATCATGGTCTAGCCGGGACCGGTTGTCGCTGTCGCCGGCCTACGGTTTCTTGCGGGTCCGCGCATAGCGAACGAAGCACCCTCGCCCCACGGTCTCGCTGACCTCGGGCGACTTGCCTTGGAGCGCTGCTGCAATAGCCCGCTCGACGTAATGGACCGTCACCTTGCTGGCGTCGGTTTCGTCATCCATCGCCCCCATATAGACGATCTTGCGCTGAGCGTCGAGCACGAAGAACTCGGGCGTGAACGTCGCACCGTAGGCTTTGGCGATCTCTTGCGACTCGTCATATAAATACGCAAACGGAAATTGCTTCTCGACGGAGCGCTTCTTCATTTCGCTCAGACTGTCTTCGGGGATTTTGTTGACGTTGATCGCCACGACCGCCGCGCGACCATCCGCGCCGGCATGTTTTTTGGCCAGGGCAATAAGGCGATCTTCATAGTCGACCGCGTAGGGGCAGCTATTGCAGGTGAAGGCCACGACGACGACGCTCTTGCCTTTCAGATCGGCGAGCGAATGCGTTTTGTCATCGGTGCCCGGCAGTGATTTCCAAGCGGGAGCCGCGTCGCCAACCGAGATCGTCGGATTGTACTTGCCCGACAGGGCCACGCCGGTCGATACGAACCAGAGCAAGACGCTGCCGAAGAACATCACAGCTCGACGATTTAGCAGATAAAACATGATCGATGACTCAGGGGAGTTCTTGAATTTGGATATTGCGAACGTCGATCCGGTCTCCGTGTCCGAGGAAACCAATGTGTCCGCGGGCGCGTTTGAGACCGGGATGCTCGACCCCGTCGAGCGTTTTAGGCGTGCTGGCCTCGTCTAAATCGGCGTCGACGATCGTCGTGCCGTTGAGGACCACTTTCACACGGCGCCCCTGGACGGTCACCTCTTGATGATTCCACTCGCCGAGCGGTTTCAGATGCCCTGGCTTGGCAGCGACGATGCCGTAGACCGACCCATGAAACTGATAGGGCTTGATGGTTTTGTACTTCTCGTGAGTGTCATCGAGAATTTGTAGTTCGATCCCCTCGATGTGCAGATTCCCTTCTTGTTTGAGCGGACAGCGGATGCCCAGTCCGTTGTTCGCCCCGGGGCTGAGCAAAAAGTCGAACCGCAGTCGAAAGTCGCCGTACTCTTTCTCGCTGAGCAGGTTTCCTTTGCTTCCGGCGACACAGACGATCGCCCCATTCTCGACCACATATGCCCCAGGGGCCGTGATCCAGCCCTTGAGCGACTGGCCATCGAAGAGCGAGACGAACGGAGCTTCGGCATCGGCCGCTAGAACCACCTGGGGCAAGGCGCCCCAGGGTGCAAATAATGCTACCCACAACAACGAACGGACAAACATGAGTCAATCTCCGCAAAGCAACCGACCACGTATGAAATGCCGAACAGGCAGCTAGTTTACCCTCCCGACGAGGCGGATGAAACGAGGTCCTTGATGCTTCTTGAAGACGCTCACCAGCAGCAATTTGCAGATTGCTCCTGCGGGCCGGACGTCGGGTGTCACGGTTCCGCCACCCCGCAGATCATCTTTTGGCGAGAGTTTCCCATCGTCGGTAATTGGTTTAGAATGCAGTCTGGTGTTGAGACGGGGCTCAAGATTTTCCGTTGGGAGAGCGTGCGATGCGAGTGGCGTGGACGACCTGGGCCGTTTGCCTGGCATGGAGTTTATCGGCTAGCGGAGCGGACCTCGATTCCGCATTGAAAACACTGCAAACCATTGGCCCGATGGGACACGACAATCAGGCTGCCCAACGGTCCTGGCAAGTCGTCTCGCAGGCCTCGGCGGCCGAGTTGCCCGTCCTGCTCGGCGCGCTCGACACGGCATCGGTCATCGGGAGCAATTACCTCCGCTCGGCCATCGAAGCGGTCGCAGACCGGCACCTGCGGCAAGCAAATCCTGATGCGCAACGAACGCTGCAGGCTTTTTTGAACGACACGACGCATCATCCGCGGGCGCGTCGACTCGCGTTCGACTTACTGACGCGGCTCGACCCCGGTGTCCCCGACCGGTTGATTCCGACCTTCATCAACGATCCCAGCACCGAACTGCGCCGCGACGCCGTGCAACGACTCATACTTGAGGCGAAACCGGATGTTGAAAAGGCCTCATTGGACGCGGCCAGCAAGCTACGGGCTCTGGAAACACTCAAAAAAGCGTTCGCTGGTTCGCGAGACTTGGATCAAATCGAGCAGTTGGCCAAGGACCTCAAACAATTGGGCCACGAGGTCGACCTGCCGCGCCATTATGGCTTTGTCACTTCGTGGAAGATTATTGGCCCCTTTGACAACTCGAACGAAAGCGCCTTCGATGTGGCTTACCCTCCCGAGAAAGGGATCGACTTGAAAGCGACTTACCCGGGCAAGCAAGGAACAACCGTCGCGTGGCTCGACCACACGACGAGCGACGTGCATGGCAAGGTCGACTTTAACAAGGCACTCGGCAAGGCGAACGGTGTCGTCAGCTACGCCTTTACCGAGTTTGTTGTGCAACAACCGCGCGCCGTTGAGTTTCGGACCGGCTGCATCTGTGCCTTCAAGCTGTGGGTGAACGGGCAGCAGGTCGACGCGCACAACGTGTATCACTCGGGCACCAAGATTGACCAATACGTGGCCAAGGGAGCCCTGCGAGCGGGGCGGAACACGATCTTGGTGAAAGTACTGCAGAACGAACAGAAAGAAAATTGGGCCCAAGATTGGGACATTCAACTCCGCGTCTGCGATTCGGTCGGTACGGCGGTGCTGTCCGACGATCGCCTGGCGGGCAAATAGTGAGAGTCGACCTCCGTTTAAGTTCTCCTCAACTTGTTGAAAACGTCATGCAAAAACGCATTTTGATCGCGGTTGTGATTGCGACCCTGCCGTGGCTGTTGGCAGCCGATTGGCTTGGCTTTCGGGGGCCCAACAATCAGGGCGTAGCCCAGAGTCCGGCGCTGCCTACGCAGTGGAAAGTCGGCGCCGATGGCGCGAATGTGGCCTGGGAGCGGAAACTGCCCGGCCGTGGCGTGTCGAGCCCGATCGTCGTGTCGGGGCGCGTGATCGCCACCTCGGCCAGCGGAGCTTCGCAAGATCGACTGCATGTTCACGCGTTCGACGCGGCCTCGGGCAATTCGCTGTGGGAGAGACAATTCTGGGCCACCGGCCGCACGCTGTGCCATCCCACCAGCAGCGTCGCCGCCTGTTCGCCGATGAGCGACGGACAACGCATCTTCGCGTTTTTCTCGTCGAACGATCTCGTCTGTCTCGATCTCAACGGCAATCTGCTCTGGTACCGCGGGCTCACACTCGACTACCCGACGGCGGCCAACGATGTCGGCATGTCCTCGTCGCCGCTGGTGGTCGATGGTACCGTGATCGTACAGGTCGAGAACAAAGGTGATTCATTCGCGGCCGGTCTCGATGCCGAGACGGGACAAACTCGTTGGAAAATTCCTCGCAAGCCGGAGATGAATTGGACATCGCCGACCGTGTGGCAAGTGGGCTCAAGCAAGGCCGTGCTGTTGCAATCGACCGATCGATTATCGGCTCACGAACCGGCGACCGGTCGGCAATTGTGGAGCTACGACAAGACATGCAAAGGCATCCCTTCGGTTGTCGGCGTAGGCGGTATCGCCTTTATCCCGAGTGACGGCATTACCGCGATTCGTCCGAACAACGACGGTCGCTCACCGGAGGTATTGTGGTCGAACAACAAGCTCGATCCAGGTACCCCCAGCCCCGTCGTGCATGATGGACGGATCTACGTGATCAACGGCGGCGGCGCGCTCACCTGCGCCAAAGCCAGCGATGGTGAAGTCCTCTGGCGGTTGCGGCTCAAAGGCTCGTTCTGGGCCACGCCATTGATCGTGGGCAACCACATGTATGTCGTCAACCGCGACGGAGTCGCCCAGGTGATCGAACTGGGCGAGCAAGGCACGATCGTCTCGGAAAATGCGTTCGGCGATGGCGTCGCCGCGACTCCCGCCGTGGCCGACGGAGCGCTCTATGTTCGCAGCGACACACGGCTCTGGAAGATCGCGGCGCGCTAACGTGACAGACTCTATCTCCATGTCGCCCAGTGGTCCGGTGGCCGGTTCGGTCCAGCCGCCAGGATCCAAAAGCATCACGAACCGGGCGCTCGCCTGCGCAGCGCTAGCCGACGGCGTCACGACCATCGAGGGCGCGCTCGATAGCGACGACACTCGCGTCATGGTCGAGGCGCTGCGCCAGTTGGGGATCGGCATCGAAGCCGACTGGGAACAAGGTCGCTTCATCGTGCATGGCTGCGGTGGGCGAATTCCTAATGCACAGGCCGATTTGTTCGTCGGCAACAGCGGCACCACCGTACGATTCTTAGCCTCTCTGGTGGCGTTGGGACAGGGCGAATATCGTCTCGACGGCACCACGCGGATGCGCGAACGCCCCATCTCCGACTTGCTCGACAGCCTGCACTCGCTCGGCGCCGACGCCATCAGCGAGTCGGGGACCGGCTGCCCCCCGGTGCTCATTCGTGCGCGTGGTCTTAGCGGCGGCAAAGCCGAGGTGCGCGGCGATGTGTCGAGCCAGTTCTTAAGCGGGCTGCTGATGGCTGCTCCCTATGCGATCGACACCGTGGAACTCGAAGTTCGCGGACAACTCGTCTCGCAGCCTTATATCCACATGACACTCGCGGTCATGCGATCATTCGGTATCGATGTCGCGGCAGGTGACCTGCGGCGGTTTGTCATCCCACGGGGAG
This sequence comes from uncultured Planctomycetaceae bacterium, assembly GCA_964387325.1. Lineage (GTDB taxonomy): Bacteria > Planctomycetota > Planctomycetia > Pirellulales > PNKZ01 > CAZZBK01. The sequence continues at coordinate 16,170 of CAYLYE010000026.1, read as the reverse complement.
TGTATCGTGCCGGGCGATATGCAATCGAACCGGACGCATCGGCGGCGAGCTATTTCTTCGCCGCGGCGGCGATCACCGGTGGCGAAGTGACCGTCACCGGGTTGCATCGCCAGAGCTTGCAAGGGGATGTGGAACTCATCGACGTGCTGCAAAAGATGGGCTGCCATGTCGAAGAACGGCGTGAAGGCATTCGGCTACGCGGTGGCGCGTTGCGCGGCATCGAGGTCGACATGAACGCCATCAGCGACACGGTCCAAACGCTCGCGGCAGTCGCCGTGTTTGCCCAGGGCCCGACACACATCACCAGCGTGAAGCACATCCGACATAAAGAGACCGATCGACTGCATGCCGTGACGACCGAGTTGCGCAAGTTCGGCGCTCAGGTTGAAGAATTCGACGACGGGTTGACCATTACCCCCGCTCCGTTGCACGGCGCGGCGATCGACACGTATGACGATCACCGGATGGCGATGAGCATGGCGCTCGTGGGGTTGCGTGTGCCGGGCGTCGTGATTCGCGACCCGCGCTGCACGAGCAAGACCTACCCGCACTACTTTCGCGATCTACAGTCGATCTGCCGACCTCGCTGATCGTGCGATTATGCGCCGCAGATGGCATTAATGGCCTGGCCGCCCTGGACAAGTGGAACATTTTGGCGTGACGTGGTCTGATAGATTTTATGCGGGTCGATTCCAAGCAGGCTATAGATCGTACAGGCAAAGTCGGCTGGCGAATGACTCTGTTCGGTCACCAAAGCGCCATGCTTATCGGTGGCTCCGTAGACGAGCCCTTGGGGCACACCGCCCCCCGCTAGGATAATACTCATGGCCTTGGCCCAGTGATCACGGCCCGCTTGTTTATTGATCGTAGGAGTTCGTCCGAACTCGCCAAACATCATCACCAGCGTATCGTCGAACATATCGTGTTCGATCAGATCGTCGAGGAGCGCGCTGACCGCCTGATCGACGACAGGCAAGTTCTGGCGTAACCTCTTAAAGTTATCGGCGTGTGTGTCCCAACCAACCGGCTCATTGATCGTCACGAAGCGAACTCCAGACTGAATCAATCGTCGAGCCAGCAAGAGACGCTGGCCCAGCTTATTGCGCCCAAAACGATCACGTCTCTGATCGGACTCTTGTTCCATGCGAAACGCTTGGCTGGTATGGGGCGAGAGTATGATCTGATGCGCATCGTCATAGAATTTATCGAACCCCCGCAGCAGGTCAGGCCGCTCGTCAAGCTGCGCGAACGACTGTTCCGTATCGCGTAGTAATTTCCTGCGGCGCTCGAATCGAGGCATGTCGATCCCGTCGGGAAGCGCCATGGAGCGCGCTTTGAACTCAGCGTCGTTGGGGTCGGCCTGGATGGCAAACGACTGCCACGCCGAGCCGAGATAGCCCGCCCCGGGGCCCTCGCTGGGCTCGACCGGAATGGCGACCGATGTCGGGATGCCTTTGACCTCGGGCAACTCTCGTTTGGCAACCGACGACCACGTTGGAAACTTATGTGCCGTACTCGGTGCATTTCCGCTGCCCAACATAAACATACTGGCTGGGTTGTGATCGGGAATGTGATGATTGACGCCACGGATAATCGAGAGCTTATCGACTCGTTTCGCCAATTCAGGCATGAGCTCACAGACATGGTACCCGGGGAGCTTACTCGCGATCGGCTTGAACTCGCCACGAATTTCCTCGGGGGCGGTGGGTTTCATGTCCCAGGTGTCTTGATGGGGTGGACCTCCTTGCTGCCAGATGAAGATGACATTCTTCGCTTTGGCCCGGCGAGCACCGGCTTGCTGCTCGGCCCAGAGCAGATCAGGCAACGTCAATCCCGCCAGCCCCAAGGTGCCGATGCGCAAGATGTCGCGCCGAGTAAACCCCAGACAGCCACGCGATAGGTGAGTCATCTTAATCTCGATCATCAATGGGTGATCAAAAACTCTTGTCGGTTGAACAACGACCAGAGTAAATCTTCAAATCCGTCGTTGCGCGAAGCAGCCGATTTCAAATACTCGAATGACACGCGCTGCTCTTCGTCGTTGGGAGACCGTCCCAGCGTGAGCAAATACAATTCATCCAGCACGCGTTGATCATCACGCTCGGCGGCGAGCAATTTCTTTAGACGTCCTTCAGGGGCGGCAATTTTGGCAATCAAGGCAGCGTCATTGTAAAAGTAAAGTGCTTGGCTGAGATTAGGAGCGATCGATCGTTCGCAGTCGCAACTTTGGGTCCGCTGCGGCTTGTCGAATATCTTGAGTACATAACTGTCATCACCACGCGGCCGACTCAACGGGTACTCGATGGCGCGCTCGATCGTACGATTGTCTTTGGGCCCTCCGTAGATCGCCACGTCGAGTTTGAGTGGAGTGCCCGTGATATCGGCGATTGCATCGAGCGCCCATTCGGCGGGCATGCGTCGCAACACACGATGTGAGTAGTTCCGCTCATCCGCTTCGTTGCCGCGATGGCTGACCCAGCTACGCTGGTAGGCGTGGGTGTTGAGCAAGCGGCGATGCAGATGGCGCAAGTCGTAGCGATGGGCTTTCAAATCGTGTACCAACGCTTCGAGTAGGGCCGGATGCGACGGTGGATTGGCTTCGGCCAGCGAGTCGACGGGGTCGATCAAGCCGCGACCGAAGTAATGGGCCCAAACGCGATTGACGATCGCCCGCGCAAAGTACGGATTCTCGGGACTTACCATCCATTTCCAGACTTCCAGACGTGGGTCGACGCCCGGTTTTACATCGATGAGCGGACCATCCAGGGGCCGCGCCGGCAACACCTCGCCCGTTTTAGGATCCGGAAAAGTTTCTTGCGGCGTAGCGGTGACAAAAGTGCCATTAATAAAGTTGAGTTTCTTGGCGGCCATCTCTGGCGAGAGACCTCGGCTGAGATACGCGAAGCAGGTCGTAAAACTGAAAAAGTCCTGTTGCGACCAACGATCGTGAGGGTGCTTATGACACTCGGCGCACTCCAATCGTACGCCAAGGAAGGCCGTGGCAACATGCTGGGCGAGCGGCCGCGGATCCATTTGTCCCTTGCGCGGGCCGGCCTGAACACGAAACTTGAGGTTGTATGAAAAGTCTTCGAGTGTGTTGCGTAGCGCCTGTCGTGTCCGCCAGGGCTTGTCCGTGAGTGGCTCAGGCTCCAACTTAGCGCCTGACTTCTGCGCCTCCGCTTGTCGCTTACGAAATTCGGCAATCCGCTCGTTCTCTTTCGTCAACTCATCGAGCGAACGTTCGTCGGCGATGGTGCCCGTGAGCGCGCCACGGACGATCTCGTCCCAGGCTATATTGCGTTCGAATCGATTACGCATCCAATCGAAGATGCGATACACCGACTCGTCGTACATCGTGCGATTGTCGGCTCCCATCGCGTCGCACATTTTGTTCGCCCACACGGCCGCATGCAGCGGATCTTCGAGCAGGCGATCGATGACTCGTGCCCGTTTGTCGCTGGCAGGGTCGGCAAGGAACTGCCGAATCTCATCCGGGGTCGGCAATCGTGATGTCACATCGAGATACACTCGCCGCAAAAACGTTGAGTCGTTGCAGATTTCGCTCGGCGCGATATGAAGCAACCGCAACTTATCGACAATCAATTGATCCACAGGGTCGCTGAGTTTTTCCTGCGGAAATGGAACTTCGGAGGGGAGCGACTGTGGGACAAACACGGCCGCGTGAGCAAGCTTGCCTGCGTAGTGCGCCAGAATAAATTGATCGCCGCTGCGTCGTGGCTGCAACTCCCCCGTCGAGCTAACGGCCACCAAGCTGCTGTCCAGCGACTCGAAACGCGCGAGCGACGTGACATCGCGTTCGCTGCCATTGCTGAATTTGGCAAACACCCGCAATTGCGATCGAACGCCATTTAATTGAACCACGGATTGTATCGGTTCAACTCGCAAGTCGAGAACGGTCGGAGTATCAGGGGGGTCGTTCTGGGCCCCAGCTTCGATCCATCGCAAGATCAAGCGATACTCGTCACTGTCACGATCAAGTCGCAAGCCGCCGCCGTGCGGGCGTTGCATCGTGGGTTTGGCCAACAACAAGCTTGACGAAGGAAATTGCCGATCGATGCGACGGTCGAAAGCGGCGTGAACTTCGCGAAAGTCCGATTCAGCATCGGCGGCAAACAGAGAAAGACGAAAGTTGCCTTTGCCGGAAAACGAGCCGTGACACTCACCCGAGCTACAACCGAGTTTGTACAGGATCGGAACGACTTCGTATGAGAAGGAAGGAGGCGCTGCTCGTGTGATCGATGTTCCGCAGCAGAGCAGCAGCGCGATGAATCCAAGGAACCGAGTGAGAGACATACGGATAAAGCTCACGGAGTCGTGGAGGGGGGGCATTAGTCGCACGGAAGCCACCTATTGTGAGCCATTGTATCAAGCGGAGTCGATGGGGCCAAACCGCGTGGCGTGGACAGAACGATACAACGCCGCTCACTACAGCAATTTTATAGAATTGCCCTGCAGGCCAAAACACTCAATAGGAGTCGCCAAGTCTGGCTGGAACGACGCAATCGTCGTGTGAATGTCTGACGTGTGAATGCCTGCCGATCGATTTAGCGCGGACGAACGCGGCGCTGCTCGGCCATCTCGAGCAACTCATCGGCCCGACGGAGCAAGCCAATTCCGGACTCTGAGTCAGACGGTTCGGGCAATGGCGTGTCGCTAGCCAACAGACGGCCGTGACAATGTTGGCAGACGACGTAACGCCCCAAATACTCGACGCGAACGCGTAGCGAGCGTCCGCAGGTCGGGCACTCTTGCGAGAAGTAGGCGATTTCAGCCACAGTGGTAACTCCTTCTACCCAGCTCAAATCAGACGTGCGATGGCCATCGTACCTAACCATGTTCTTCGATTCAAATAAAGTTCGCGAAAGGAACTAAACTGTAATCGAATGACAAGGCCGACCTTGGCAAGGTTCGCAAAGAATACGCAGGATTGCGATGCAACACAACATCAGTCCGACTGATGCTAGCATCCAAATGCGTGTGGCCTGTTGGTCAGACCAAACGTACCCGTTCAATCTGATGAGCCACCATCCATTCGAGCCAAACCTCTTGCTCCTCAGAGAGTTCGATTTCGGTCTTGTTCTGGCCGTCCAAGGGGGACACGATCTCAAATACACCTTCGTCGAGCCAGTGGCGACTATTCTCGCCGCGAATCCAGAACTCGCCCGGCTGCAATGCTGGCGCGCCTGCCTCATCCGGCAAACTCATAAAATACGTAATTTCGTGTCGAAACCGATCGGGCATTTCGATTGATAACCCTTGAGGATGATCGATTGCGACGATGCGAACAGCCATAAATTCACTTTCTGCCAAATGGGATGCTTTTGAGCGTGCTTGCTCAGAGCGTAGCAGAATCCGACATGGTTGTCGCGCTGTAGAGTTATCAATCGACGATTTTTTACTCCTACCGCGAGACGACCCGATGCGTCGAAAAGTACTCGTGACAATTATCTGGTTGTGCCTGGGCATATCACCCGAAGCAATCCATTCGGCCGAACCGAACAAAGCCCATTTGCTTCCCAAGTGGAGCAGCATTGAGAATGCGGTGGCGTTGCATTTTCGGGCGCAAAAGCATCGACAGCAGAATGACCTGATTAGCCGTGACAACCTGCGAGCCGTGCTGCGTGAACTCGAACGCCAAGGTTGGAAGCCCAGCGACAGCGATAGCCTAGTGAATCGCGCCTTGTCGGAAGATCATTTTCTGGTTCGCTCCTTGCGAGCGAAATCGGGGCTGACTTTCATGCGCGCGGTCAGCAGCATGCCTCAAGGATACGACCGGCTCGACCAACTCTCACAACTGAGCGATGGACGATCGATCGTGCAGCGACTGATTGATGGCCCCGACGGGTACAAACTGCTCGATTACATGACGCAAGCCAGCGGCGGCAAAGAACTCGGGGCGATGCTCTCTGCAACGCCAGGAGCGCGAGATTTCAACAAACCGACGGGGCGCATTTACACGTCCGACGAGTTGCTCGCAGCGCTCGATAAATCGTACCGCAACGAAACGAGCCCAAAACGCAAGGGACGTCCGACGCGCTAACGCGTCTTGCTATCTTTAGCATAGACCACGCGGGCCTGCTGAATCGTAACCGGTTGCACCGGCAAGCGAACGAACGTCTCGGTATCGCGTACCTGAACGGCCGCGATCTTTTCGAGCACATCGAGTCCTGAAGTGATCTCGCCGAACACGCAGTAGCCGTACTTTTCGGGCTCGTTCCCCTGATGGTCTAGCGCCGGGTTATCGGCGAGATTGATGATAAACTGACTGGTGGCGCTGTTGGGGTCCTGGGGCTGTCGCGCCATGGCAATCGTGCCGCGACGATTTTTGAGCCCGTTGGCCGCTTCGTTGGCGACGCTGTAACGAGTCGGTTTTTCTTTGAGGTCGGCCGTAAACCCGCCCCCGACGAGCGCGAAACCGCTCTCGACTTGGTGAAAAATCGTGTCGTTGTAGTGGCCGCTATTCACGTAGTTCAGAAAGTGCCCGACCGTGCGCGGCGCTTTGTCCAGATCGAGTTGAATCGTGATTTCACCTTGCGAGGTCTTGATCACCACGGCCGGCTTCGGGAGCGCAGTCGTCGTAGGGAGTTGGACATTCGCAAAGGGAACATCGTTCTTCGGTGTCTCGGTCCGATAGTTGGCGATGGCCTGAGTCAAATCCAGCGCAGGATTAGCTGCGGGAGGTTGCGTGGCCGACGACTTGGCCGTAGCCGTGGGGCTGGCCTCCGGCGCCGACTTGCTACAACCTGACGATACCAAGGCGGCCCAACCGAGAGCCACAATCCACACCATCCGAGTCCGTTGTGAGCGCATACTGTACGCCTCCCTAGCTTAGGATCCTTCCGCAGCGGGGCGTAATCATCGTGACTTGGACGGTTTGAGGCAAGCTCGATTTCCGCCCGATTCTGAGATCCGAAATGCACCGCATGGCTTTGGACCGACGGTGGTTAAGTTCTCCGCCGAGCGACGGTTGTCTATTACGGGGAAAACACGCCTCTCCCCCGATTGTTCACCCTATCACCTAACGCTAGAATGCCACGTATGTTAGGAACAACTCGCCCCACGCCAGGCCTGCGGGTCGGCGCGGTTAATTACCTGAACACCAAGCCGCTGATCTACGGCCTGCAGGAATCTGCGCCGTCAGTCGATTTGGTACTGGATTTACCCAGCCGGCTCGCCGACTCGCTCGCGGCTGGTCGGCTCGATATTGCCTTAATCCCATCGGTCGAGTTCTTTCAGGACCCCGCCTATCAGATCGTTTCCGACGCCTGTATCGGCTGTCGCGGTAGCGTACTGTCCGTGAAGCTGTTTTGTCGCAAGCCACCAGAACAAATCCGCACACTGGCCTTGGACGAGGGGTCGCGCACCAGCGCGGCTCTGACTCAGATATTATTGCACGAGCGCTACGGAATTCGCCCGCACCTCGAAACGTTGCCCATTGGCGCAACCTTGTCCGACACATCAGCCGACGCCGTACTGCTCATCGGCGATCGCGCCATGCATACGCCGCAGGGGTCGTTTGCTGCCGTCTGGGACTTGGGGGACGAGTGGGTTCGCTGGTCAAACCTGCCATTCGTTTTCGCCATGTGGGTCGTCCGGCCCGGAGTCGACTACCAGCAGGTCGAGCAGGAATTGAGCCACGCCCGAGACGAAGGACTCAAGCATCTCGACGACATTGCCCGGCGCGAGGCCCCGTTGCTCGGACTCAGCCAGCCCGAGTGCCTCGGGTACTTGCGAGACAACCTGTACTTTTACTTGGGCGAACGTGAGATGCGTGGCTTGGGGCTGTTCTATCGTTTGGCTCATCAACTCAAATTGGCTCCATCGGGGGTGCAAATTGGTAGCTTCGATTAAATCGATTCTGGACAAAGCAGTCGGCGGTGGACGCTTGTCACGCGACGAGGGGCTCGCGCTGCTCGAGTCGCACGATTTGCTCGCCATCGGTCAGGCAGCCGACGCCGTTTGTCGACGGTTACATCCCGAGCCGTATCGCACCTACAACATTGATCGCAACGTCAACTATACGAACGTCTGCTCGGCGGTCTGCGACTTCTGCGCGTTCTACCGCCGTCCCAAGAGTCCCGAGGGGTATGTGCTGGATCGCGAAACCATCTTCCAAAAGATCGAAGAGACTGTAGCGCTCGGCGGAGATCAGATTTTGATGCAAGGGGGCATGAATCCCGAGTTGCGTATCGAGTGGTACGAGGATTTACTGCGCGCGATCAAAGAGCGTTTTCCCACGGTGAACATCCACGCCTTTTCGCCGCCAGAAATTTTTGCTCTGCACAAGCTCGAAAAGCTGCCCTTACGAACCGTACTCGAGCGACTCAAGGCGGCCGGGCTCGGCAGCCTGCCTGGAGGCGGCGCTGAGATTCTTGTCGATCGGGTACGAGCCGCCATCACGCGTGGCAAAGTAATGGCCGACGATTGGCTCGATGTCTGTCGACAATGGCATCGGCTCGGCGGTAAAGGCTCGGCGACCATGATGTACGGGCATGTCGAAACTCTGGCCGAGCGCATCGAACACCTTGATCGAATCCGGGCGCTCCAGGATGAGACGCAGGGATTTACCGCCTTTATCTGTTGGTCGTTCCAGCCCGATCATACCGATTTGGCCGACACGCCTCGGACAGGTTCTTTCGAGTATTTGAAGAACCAAGCCGTGTCGCGACTGTATCTTGATAACATTCCGAATATCCAGTCGAGCTGGGTGACCCAGGGGCTCAAGATTGGCCAATTAGCCCTGCAATACGGCGCAAACGACATGGGCAGCCTGATGATCGAAGAGAACGTCGTCGCCTCGGCCGGTACGGTTCACCACCTCACGCTGAACCAAATTCGCGATGCGATCGTAGAGAGTGGGTATATCCCCCGCCAACGGAACGTTTTTTATCAACTGCTCGACACCGACGTTGCCGAAGTTTCTGTGGCGTAAGGTATAGTTCTCAGTCGTGTCGTTGCGCCCCCGCCGGGAGACGCGCTGCACTCTGCTCTGGTTTACGTCGTTGAGTTCTGCTCATGATTCACGTCCGTGCGCTCGCCAAGCATTACGCCGATTTGCGACGTGGGCGGATTACCGCCCTGGATGGGATCAGCTTCGATGCCGTGCCTGGCGAGATTTTTGGGCTCTTAGGCCCCAACGGGGCCGGTAAGACGACCGCCCTTCGTATTCTCAGTACAGTCTTGCAGCCGTCGAGCGGCACGGTCATGGTCAACGGATTCGACGTGCTCACCCAGCCGTCGCAGGTCCGACATCAGATTGGGTTTGTCTCGCTCAACACGGGCGTGTACGACCGAATGACCGCCTGGGAGATGGTCGAGTACTTCGGCCGACTCTACGGCCTTGAAGAAGAACGCCTTCGCGAGCGGATGGAACACCTCTTCGAGCGATTGAAGATGAACGACATTCGCGACCGCCTGGGGGGCAAAATGTCGACCGGCATGAAACAGAAAGTATCCATCGCCCGGGCGTTGGTCCATGACCCACCGGTGGTGGTGTTCGATGAAGCGACGTCGGGGCTCGACGTGCTGGTGGCGCGGGCACTACTCAACACGATTGTCGAACTTCGTGGTCAGGGGAAGTGCATCGTATTTTCGACGCACATCATGCGTGAAGTGGAAAAAATTTGCGACCGGATCGCCATCATGCACCGCGGACATATTCTGACCGAGGGAACGCTCGACGAGTTGCGCGAGCGCCATCAACAACATGACTTTGAAGAACTGTTCTTCAATTTAATTAACGATCATGACTGCCAATACGGAGCGGCTGAAGTGGCTGAACCGCTCGCATGAACTGGCGCAACGTTTCCCTGATCCTGTCACGTGAGGTCCGCGATCAATTGCGCGACCGCCGCACGCTGTTCATGATCTTCGTGCTCCCCGTGCTGCTCTATCCGCTGCTGGGCATGAGCATGTTTCAGATCGCACAGTTCGTGCGTGAACAGCCCGTGAAGGTCTTGCTGCTAGGTGAAGCCTCGCTGCCCAAAGAACCGCCCTTGATCGTAGATGGTCAGTTCTCTCTGCAATGGTTCATCGCCGCCGAGAAAGCGGACCTGATCGAGTTAAGCCATGACGAGACCGATCCGGACTCGAACTCCACTCAAGAACGCGCGAGCAAATTGGTCACCTCGGGCGAATATGACGCGGTGGTTGTCGTTCCGGCCGACTTTGCCCAACAGTTGGCCGCGTTTCGCGAGTCGATCAAGCACGTATCTGCAACGCCGCGCAAGAATTCAGCCTCGCCCGAGGTGCCAAGTCCTCAGGTCTACTTCAACACGGCCAAAGAAAAATCGCAGATTGCCTTTTTTCGCGTGTCTCAGGTGCTGAACAATTGGAAAGAAGATATTGGCCGCTCGAATCTCGAGAGCACCCATCTGCCCGCGACGGCCGCACAACCGTTCGCCGTTTCAGAACACGACCTAGCACATGACGATCAGCGCAAAGCGGTCATGTGGTCGAAGATACTGCCGTTCATGCTGCTGATCTGGGCGCTGACGGGAGCGTTTTATCCGGCGGTCGATTTGTGCGCGGGAGAAAAAGAACGCGGCACGCTCGAAACTCTGCTCAGCAGCCCGGCCCTGCGGAGCGAAGTGGTTTGGGGCAAACTCTTGACGATCATCCTGTTCAGCGCGGCGACTGCCGTGTTGAACATCGCGAGCATTGCGGTCACCGGCGCGGCGGTGAGCACGCAGCTACCCGATCTCGGCCCGCCACCTGCCAGCGCCCCGCTCTGGTTGGCCGTGGCGCTCGTTCCCATGTCATGCATGTTCAGTGCGTTGTGTTTAGCGTTGGCCTCATTCGCTCGCAGCACGAAAGAAGGACAGTATTACCTGATGCCGCTGGTGCTCGTCACCCTGCCCCTCGTGATGTTGCCGATGGCGCCGGGAGTCGAACTTACGCTGGGCAACAGCCTGATACCGATCACCGGCGTCGTGCTGTTGTTGCGGTCGATGCTCGAAGGAGAATACCTCGCCGCTCTGCCGTACATCGCCCCCGTCACGGCTATCACGATCTTGTCATGCTGGCTCGCCATGCGTTGGGCCATCGATCAGTTCAGCAGCGAGAACGTGCTGTTCCGCGAAAGCGAACGTTTCGACATGGGGCTCTGGGTTCGACATTTGCTCCGCGATCGCGAGGATACGCCCAACGTCGCGGCGGCTTTTTTCTGCGGCGTGATGATCCTCGTGCTGCGGTTCTTCATGGGTCTTGTCATCCCGCAGCCGCAGTCATTCGACATGCTCGCGAGAACCACGCTCGTCCTGCACATCGCGGTGGTGGCGACCCCCGCGCTGCTGATGACGGTCATGCTCACGCGGAATATCCAACAAACGTTGCTCCTGCGTCGTCCGCCGCTAGCCACGGTGCCGGCGGTCGTGTTGCTCGCCCTGTTCGTTAGTCCGGTCGTGCAATTGTTGTCGCACTATGTCAATCAACTGTATCCGATCGACAAGCGACTTGCGGAAACCTTCGGTCACCTGCTCGACGGAGCGCCGTTGGGTTGGTTGCTGCTTGTGCTGGCTGTCTCGCCTGCTATCTGCGAAGAAGTCGCCTATCGCGGCTTTATCCTCTCGGGCTTGCGACACCTGGGGAGCAAATGGCGCGCGATTCTCTTCTCGTCCGTGCTCTTTGGAATCACGCACAGTGTCTTGCAGCAATCGATTCTCGCCAGCCTGACCGGCATACTCATCGGCTATATCGCTGTGCAAACCGGAAGCTTGCTACCGGGGATCGTGTATCACTTGGCTCACAACTCACTGCCGTTGCTGATGTCCAAACTCGACTCGACTACGATCGAACACTATCCGTGGCTCGCTCTGTTGGGTGAACAAACATCAGGTGGGTTTATCTATCACACGTCAACGTCGATCATCGGAGCCGGCGCCGCAATACTGGTGCTGCTGTGGTTCCGCTCACTGCCCTATAAACGGACGGCTGAAGAATCGCTCCGCGAGGCGATCGAGCACGGAGCAGCACAGCTTCCGGTCTAGGACGGCTTACTTCGACGAGAGTAGCGGGCTGACCAAGTCGGTCCAAATACGGTACCCGGCCACGCTCATGTGTAGTTTATCGCGCACAAAGAGTTCCGCTCGCGGTTTGCCATCCGGTCCGAGCATGGGCTTCTCTACGTCGACAAACGTCACGAAGGAATAAGACCGAGCGCGCTCGGCGATCAAGCGATTGGCTGTGCGCTGCTGGTCGATCAAGCCCCATCGCGCGGGGCTCGGCTTCACGCCGATGTAAACGAGCCGTGCTTCGGGCATCGCAGCATGCAGTTTTTTCGCCAGCGCTACAAAGTCGGAGGCGAGCTGCTCGGGCGTCTTCATCGACGCCAGATCATTGTCTCCTGCATAGGCCACGACAACCTGTGGACGATGCTTGAGCACCAAACGATCGAGATAGTACACCGTGTCGGCTAGATGCGATCCGCCAAAACCGCGATTTAGAACATTCACCCCAGGAAACGACTCATGCACACGCCACAAACGAATACTCGATGAACCAACAAAGACAACGCCACCGGGCACCGTCGGCTTGTCGACGTCTTGCTTCTCGTAGCCAACGATCGCTGACTCCCAGCGCTGGATTCGATCGAGCTCTGAGGGCGAGAATGACGGTGGGGGCTCCGCTCCGGCAGCGACCCAAAACAGCACGCCCGACAAAACAAAAAACAACGACACGCGACTCACGTTCATGGCACAACTCCCTTTCCTCACAGGCCACGAGCAAGTCATTCACTCGATCCGCCTACCTCTACTTTATCGATCCCGCCTTGGGAAACCAACGTGGCGCGATAAAAAATCGTAATCAAAATCATCTCGCAAGTCTCGATATTAAAAATCGAAGAGCTCGCGCCAACCTTGCTGTCGACGCGACCTCTGTCAATCGACCTTGCTTGCCATCCTTGGCGAACGGGCTATTTTGTCGTCGAGACCGAGTTCGATGACGGAGTGAAATGTCCTTTTACGGGTGGCAACTCGACCCTCGACGTGCTCAGCGAGCGCGAACAGGAAGTCCTACACCTAGTCGCTCAAGATTTCACGAATCAAGCGGTTGCCAATCGCTTGTCGATTAGTGTTAAAACGGTCGAATCGTATCGAGCGCGGGTGATGTCGAAACTCGGTCTACGCAATCGAGCCGAACTGATTTTGCTTGCCATCGAGCTCGGAGTCGTTCAGCCAGGATCGAGCGTCGTCGAACCTTCCGGTTAGTCGACGGCAGTATTGGTCGCTCTCAGCTGTGGGCACGTCGTCACCCCATCGCACACATCAAAATCTTGACTACCGGGGATTCCTTGGGTTGATTTTGGAGCAAGGTTCGTAACAATGGTTGTTTCTCGATTCGATTCGGATCCTCCGCTGGACAGTCCCAATCGCTGGGAGGAGTTTCTGAGAAACCATCGAGTTTGGCTTGGATAAGTCAAGCAAGAGCTGGACTCGCCCCACGAGTTCACTGATGTCCCCGTAGCTCAATTGGATAGAGTGTCGGCCTCCGAAGCCGAAGGTTACAGGTTCGACTCCTGTCGGGGATACTTGTCGCACAAGGACTTGCGGCGAATAATGTTTTTCGCTGCACTAAACTCGTGCACCATACTCGACGAATAAAGATCGCCCCGCCTGGTGCAAACAGACGGGGCGACGAACTGACCTTCCGATCATCTCGCTTGGTGTATCAAAGCACTTGGCATCGGGAGGTGACGTATGGGTCGTCCAAGCAAGCCTTGGTTCCGCCAGCAAACTAGCTGGTGGATGTGCATGCTTCAAGGCCGTAAGCGCAAGCTTGTCGAGGGCAAGGACAACAAGGCCCTTGCTGAAAAACGCTTCCATCAGTTGATGGCGTTGAAAGATGTCGGTCAGGTCGACGACCGGCAGGTCAAACGCTTCTGCAAAGCGTTTCTGAAGTGGAGCAAGCGACACCACGCTTGTGACACGTACCGCAATCACAAGTTCTACATTGAAAGCTTTGCGAAAAAGTACGCACGACTGCCCGTTCTTCGTCTGCAACCACTTCATGTCACTCGATGGGGCGACAGCAAGGATTGGAACCAAACGACGCAGTACAACGCGCGTCGGTTTGTGTTCCGTGTGTTCAGCTGGGCTGTACCCGCGAGTTCGTTCATCGTGGGGACTGCTCGCGTCTATTTCGTTTGCCCAGCGTATCCGGGTCAATCAGCACAATCCGCTCGCACCGTTCCTGGGCGACGGAGGCCAGCACCCACGACATGTGAGTCTTGCCGATGCCAAACGCGCGGCAAGCAGCGTTGTTTCTGCGGTCTAACGACCTCAGCCAAATTGAAGCGTTGAGCAAGGTGTTAGCGATCGCGGTGAAAGCAGGACTTGACGCCCTGCTAGCGATGCCATAAACTGGTTTCCAGTTAGCTGCACATAGCTCGATACATTGTATTTTATGCTGTTATACGTCGAGTTACACTGGAAACCAATGGCGAGACAGGGATAGCCGTGGATACTGATTCGCGAAATGATACCTATCGTAAAATTCGGCAAAAACTGCTGGAAGGCTCGGTTCGTAGTCCCAAAGATTTGTCGCGTCGAAAGCTCGCTTTGCTGCTTAATGAGACGCCGGGCAACGTGCAGTGGGCCCTGGCTCGCATGGAAGCGGAAGGGGTGTTGGAAACCCGTCCGCAGTCGGGAACGTTCGTGCGACGACTCACGCCACGTGAGTTTCGTAACCTGCACGATATCCGCAAGCTCGTCGAGCCCTATGCGGCCGCCCGGGCCGCACGATTGATCACGTCTGATCTGTTGGCGCGACTCGAACAGACCGTTCAGGAAATGGCCTCGCTCCCCGGGGACATCGCTCGCGCGACGCCCGATCGTGTGTCGTCTGAAATCGTGGAACGGATCATTCATTTGGAATCCACCTTTCACGGCACAATTCTTGAGGCGGCGCAGAATCCCGAGGCGACGCGGATTGTTGAACATGCGCAGTTATTCACGCATCTGACACGTTACTTTCCTGCCATTTCGCACGAGGCGTTGATTGCAGACGCACGGCTGAGCCTTGAAGGGCATCGAGCAATCCTGGAAGCGGTTCGGCTCGGGAACGCCAAACTCGCTCGTCGCCGCATGAAGGAACATGTCACCGCTCGGTTCACGATGATTCAACCGCAACCGACAACCCAAGAGGCGACACAATGAGCGTTTCGAAACGGACGGTTTGCTACAAATCGACGAAGCTTATGCATTCTACACGCCGAGAGCTATTGCGCATCGGCCTGGGCGGGTTCACCTCTCTTGGTTTGGCCGACGTCCTGCGATTGCGTGCGAAGGCGGCAACGACGGAGCGTCAGCGCACGGCAGTGATTCTAGTTTGGCTGCGGGGCGGGGCGAGTCACATTGAGACGTTTGATCCCAAACCGCTTGCCCCGGTCGAGTATCGCGGCCCCTTCTCACCGATTGCAACCAATGTGCCAGGGATTCAAATCTCGGAACTATTGCCACGATTGGCCACGATGGCCGATCGCTATGCACTGGTGCGATCCATTGCACATTCATCCGGAGGGCATTTCGGCGGCTCAAGACGCATGTTGTCTGGTGATCTCGCTCCACCCGACGTTGAGAGTCGCATGCCCCGCGCACCGGACTGGATGACAATGGCTAACGCGCTGCGTGGCCGTGAACGACGGCAACTGCCACGCTACGTTGGCGTCAACCCGATCGATAAGTACGATGGCTTTCCTATCGCTGGGCCTGACTTTTTGGGCCAGGCCTTTTCCGTGTTTCCGGTCGTCGGCGATCCGAGTCGCCCCGACTTCGCACTGTTGGAGATGGGAACCGAAAGCCAAAAAAGGCGCGAGCGAATCCAAAGCCGAGTCGATCTGCGTAAGGCGTTGGAACGCATTCGAGCAAGTGTCGACAGCGGCGGAGCGATGGAGTCGCACGACCACTTCATGAAACAGGCGGTCGACTTGCTGCTAAGTTCCGAGGCACGCGCAGCATTCGATATCACTCAAGAACCTACGGCAGTACGTGAACGTTATGGCATGCACCAATGGGGCCAACAATGTCTGCTCGCCCGACGCCTCATTGAAGCGGGGGTCGAGATCATCACGACGCAGTTCGATGGCCCCTTGTGCGGCCGCGTGGGCAATTGGGACGATCATGCAGTGAATCACCATGTGTTCGATGCGCT
>CAYLYE010000025.1:20336-40729 GCA_964387325.1 uncultured Planctomycetaceae bacterium | reverse complement strand
CGGAGAGTCTCGTCGCGATGACCGCTCGACCAACCGCTCCGGTGTCGGTCGACACGCCGACGTACTATGGCCTGGGCTGGAATATCCGCCCGCAGCAACCAGGGGCCAACTGGTGGCATGGCGGCTCATTGCCCGGCACCGCGACGCTGCTGGTCCACACGTCGCGAGGATTCTGCTGGTCGATTTTGTTCAATGCTCGACCTGACAATGCTACCGAGAAGAAGCTCGGCAACTTTAGTCGTGAACTGGACGACCTGCTTTGGAAAGCCGCCGATGGCGTCGAGCAATGGGGCGCGCACGATCTATTCCGTGATGTGCCCTAGTTGCAACTCGTTGACCTAGCTGCGCGTTTCGAGTCCGGCGAGCGTGCCGGTGCTGGAGGCGAACTTGTCGGCCTCGATGCCTAATTGCTGTAACATTGAGACAAACAAATTCGGCAGCGGCGCATTCTTATGAACGTCGAACGCCAAGTGCTGCCCGTGGCGGAACGAGCCACCGGCCAGCATGATCGGCATGTTCTTGGTGTCGTGACTCGACGCGTTCCCTAAGTTCGATCCGTAGAGCACCATGGTGTTATCAAGCAACGACCGCTCCCCTTCGCTCGACCTCTTAAGTTTGGCGAGAAAATTCCCCAACAGCTTCATCTGCTCCAACTCGATGATTTTGAGTTGAGCAAGTTTTTCAGGATCTTTGCCATGATGGGATAGGTTGTGCCAGTCTTGTGTGATGCCTTCGATTGGAGGCACGCTGTTATGTCCTTGGATGCGAAACGTGATGATGCGCGTCGAATCGTTTTTCAATGCCAACTCGATCAGATCGAACATCAATCGCGTGCGATTCATAAAGTCGGCGGCATTTTGTACGTCGGTCGGCGGCGGAACGTCAACCTTGGGTTTGGGTCGCTTGGCCCAAGCTTCGGCCTGACGCAGTCGTTGTTCAACCTCGCGAACGGTCGTGAAATACTCGTCGAGCTTGGCGCGGTCGGCCAACGAACTGCGCTGCTGAAGCCGCCGAGCCTCGTCTTGCACCACATCCATGATGCTCTGCCCGTCCTGCAAGCGTCGTGTCTGCTCGGCAACCTCTTTGGCCGTGCCATCAACGAAAAGCTTCTTGAATAACTCGCTCGGACGCCCATCGGCAGGGACCATAACTCCGCTGCGCGACACCGAGATCGAACTACCAGCCGACGTGCTCAGCACGAGCGAGCTGTAACGCGTGGCCGGAGGCAACTTCTCGACGGCCAGTTGATCGAGCGAAATCGAATTGCGAAAACTCGACGCACCTGGGTGCGGAGCGGCGGTTAAATACGAGGCTTCACTCGAGTGGCCGCCATCGACATCCGGATGGGACGAGCCCGAGATCACGGTCAACTCGTCTCGTACCCCGCGCAAGGGCTCCAAGTACGGCGTGAGTTCAAAGTCTCGCCCCGACTGAGCGGGGAACAAATTCTCCGCATGGATGCCCAGCGTCGTGCAGCAGCAAACCATGCGACGCTTGATCTCGGCCTGAGACGCATTGCCGCGTGGCAACAACGCATCCAGCAACGGTAGTGCCAGGGCCACGCCCGAGCTACGCAGAACAGTACGACGGGTCAGGCTCATGTTTGATCATTTCCGCAGGAGACGAATTCTAAAATAACTAACCACAGAGCGGCTGTGTCTCGGTGGTTAATTTGTGCTTTCATCACTTCGAGCGAAACACTTCGCTTTGCACCAACTCATGTATCAGCGACCGGAGACCGTATTGCTTGGACCGGGCCTTGCTCAGCATATCGTCCACGACGGCGGTGTCCGTAAACACCAGTGGATTACCGGTCGCGTAAATGAGCAGTTTTTCAGTCAATCCACGGGCAATCTGGTCCGGATCCGAGAGCAAGTGCTGCTTCAACTCGTCGAGGCCGGCAAACTTTCGACCGTCGGCTAATTCATCGCCTGCATCGACCACCGAGCCCAGCGCGACGCGCAAATCGCGCTGACTCACCGAGATCGTGATGTAATCGGCTTTCTGGCCACGCTCGGGCGAGATGCGATACCGCTCGCGCCAGCCGCCGACCACATCGTAGTTTTCCAAGGCGAAGCCCAACGGATCGATCCGCGTATGGCAACGGGCACAGGCTCCTTGCTCGCGGTGCTTCGCAAGTTGCTCTCGGATCGACTTTGCGCCGCGGATGTCCGGTTCGACCGCGGGCACGTTCGGCGGCGGAGGAGGAATGGGCCGACCCAGAATACGATCCGCGATCCATACGCCTCGCAAGATCGGCGACGTCGTCGTGCCATTCGCGGTCACCTTCAACACGCTGCCGTGAGTCATCACACCGCCGCGATGCCACTCCTTTTGCAGCGGCACCTTGCGGATATCGGATCCGGTGACCCCGCTGATTCCGTAGTGACGTGCGAGTCGCTCGTTTAGCAGGGCAAAATCACTGTCGACAAAGTTAAGTACGCTGAGGTCATGCCGAATCAATTCGTTGAAGAATGCGTGGGTCTCGTTCACCATCGAGATTTGCAGGAACTCGTCAAACTCGGGGTACAGTCGAGCGTCGGGCGTCGTGAACTCGATCTGCCGCAGACCGAGCCACTGCCCCGTGAAGTTCTCCGTGAAACCTTTGGCCTTAGGATGATCGAGCATGCGATCGACTTGCGCTTTCAACTGAGCCGGCTCACGTAGTTCGTTTCTCGTCGCGGCTTCGAGCAGCGATGGGTCCGGCATCGTGCTCCACAAAAAATACGACAACCGCGTGGCAAGCGCGTACGGGTCAAGCCGGCCAGGTTGCTCATCGAGCATCAAGAACCGGGGCGAGACGAGCACGGCTTTCAGTCCGACTCGCAGGGCGTCCATGAACTTGACCCCCTCGTCGAGACGTGTCTGCACGAGGCTCAGGTATGCCGCGATGTCGGCTTCTCGAAGGGGGCGACGGAATGCGCGGGTCGCAAAACTCAGCAGCACTCGTCGCGCGTCATCGAGCGTCCCTTTGTCCAGATCGAGGTCTCCGAGCAATTGTCGACGCGAGGCGGGGGGCCAGACTTGGTATTCCAGCGGCCCCTCGACTTCGACCCAATCGATGGCTAGGCCGGGCCCCTGATACGACGCGCCATCCGCCTGCCAAGGAATCGTGCCGTACGGGACGATCTTTAAGGTGTCGTTGCGATTTTCGACCCGTTCGACCATCTCGACCACGCGAGCACCGGTGGCTGGCATATCGAAGTGGCCGAGCAATCTTGTTTTGCCGCCGACACCAAAGTTGCCCGCGTACACACGCATCGTGATCGGCTGCTCGCTCTGGAAACCACCGCCAGAAATCCGAATGCGATAGCGGCCAGGCGCCGTGGCACGAAACTTTTTGACCTCCGTGGGGGAGTATCCCGAGTTGAACATCACAACCCGCTCGCTATCGTCAAACACACGCAAGCTTTTTGACGCCCAGGCAGCGATCATTTCCTTGGCCGAATACCGGTCTTGGACGTATTTCGGCGGCTGACCGACGCCGATCGCGGCGTCGAGGGCCACGTCGGCCGCTTCCAAATACTTCTCCATCTGGACGGGCGACAACGTGAGGGCGGTCGAGATTTTGTCGAACCCCAAGACCAACGCATCCTCGGGGAGCAACTCCATCACGTTGGTTTCAATGCCGAGCAGGTCGTGAATCGTGTTCTGATACTCGACGCGATTCAAACGGCGGAGCGCGACTCGACCGTCACTCGCCAGACGCTTGGCAAGCGCTCGCTGCAACGGTTCGGCGATCTGTTTAAGTATCTGCTGGCGTTGGGTGGCGCTCGGCTGTGGACTGCTGGGGGGAGGCATCTCGCCCGACCGGAGCCGGTCGAAGATCCGCTCCCATTTTTCAAAAACGGCAGCTTGGTCCCAATCCGTCGACAAGGTCGAGAGATTCAATTCCCCTTCAGAATGCTTGTCGCTATGACACTCGCTACACAGCTTGGAGAATACCGCCTGGAGCGAGGGTGCGACCTCGGCCGATCGAGTCGAGTCGACCGCGATCAGCGAGACGATTAAACATACGGTGCTGTGAAGAAGTGCGGTTTTCATGCGGAGACAGCAGGCTTCAATAGAGGGGTATCAGCGGTCAGGTCGGTCGAAGCGCGCGCTAGGCAATTTGGCCACATCATAAAGTTTATCAGGCGACAGGGTGAACGGGTAGCAAAGCGATTCGACAGGATTTAATCGCCGAGAGTTGATGCGTCGCTCAGCGAGGGCTACACTCACGGCACTGCGTCACCGCTTTCGCTTTTGCCCACCGTCGGAGACTCGACCATGCGTTCGTTCGGTTTTGCCCTGCTGCTTGCCACCTTTTTGGCCTCGAATGTCGTTGGCGTCGAGCCGGCTA
The DNA here is from genome assembly GCA_964387325.1 of uncultured Planctomycetaceae bacterium. GTDB lineage: Bacteria > Planctomycetota > Planctomycetia > Pirellulales > PNKZ01 > CAZZBK01. Next base: position 36,387 of record CAYLYE010000025.1, on the reverse strand, counting down.
AAAAGCTCCGGGTTGGTATGATCGGGCTCGATACGTCACATGTGGTCGCCTTTACGAAGGCCATCAAGAACCCCAAGTACGATGAACTGAAGGGGCTCGACGTGGTTGCGGCATTTCCGGGCGGGAGCCCCGACATCCCGGCGAGCGCGGATCGGCTCGAAGGTTTCACCAAAGCGCTCAAGGAGATGGGGGTCGAGATCGTCGACTCGATCGACGCGCTGCTCCCGAAGGTCGATGCGGTGATGCTCGAGAGCGTCGATGGTCGACCGCACTTGGCCCAGGCCAAACCGGTGATCGCCGCCAAGAAGCCGCTCTTCATCGATAAGCCAATGGCCGCCTCGTTGGCCGATGTGCTCGAAATTTTCCGCCTCGCGAAAGCGAGTGGCGTGCCGGTGTTTTCCAGTTCGTCGTTGCGTTTCAGCCCGGGCATTATCGCCATGCGAAACGATCCGAAGATCGGCGAGGTACGTGGCTGCGACGCATACAGCCCGTGCTCGCTCGAGCCGCATCACCCAGACCTATTCTGGTACGGTGTTCACGGAGTCGAGACGCTGTACACGATCATGGGAGCCGGCTGCACGACGGTGACCCGCGCGACCACGCCCGAGACCGACTTGGTGACCGGCACCTGGCGTGATGGCCGGATCGGCACCTTTCGCGGACTGCGTGGCAAGAGCGGGTATGGCGCCACCGTGTTTGGTACCAAAGGGATTGGGCCCAGCGGATCGTATGGCGGTTATGAGCCCTTGCTGGTCGAGGTGGCCAAGTTCTTTGTGAGCGGCAAGTCCCCGATCGCCGAAGAAGAGACGATCGAGCTGTTCGCATTCATGGCAGCAGCGGACGAGAGCAAGCGCCTTGGCGGCGCGCCGGTGAGCATCGAGAGCGTTATCGCCAAGGCCAAGTCGCGAAGCTCGACTCCGTAACGCTCTCGCACGTCGAGCACAGGTCATGTGCTCGTCCGCCTCACCCCAGGGTCGACCAGACGCTTGTAGGCTCAGATCTGATAGTTCACATCGCCATCGATCAGATCTTTCTGATCGGCTTTGTAGCGGAGTTTGGGTTTTTCGAGCACCACCGTCGTATGCGGTTCGACGGTGCGCGTGATCCAGACACTCGACCCGATAACCGAGTCGTGACCGATGACCGTATTGCCGCCTAAAATGGTTGCATTGGCGTAGATCACCACGCGATCTTCGATCGTCGGGTGGCGTTTTTGTCCACGTACCAGATTACCGTCACCGTCGGTGGCGAAACTCAACGCCCCGAGCGTGACACCTTGGTACAGCTTGACATGCTGTCCAATTTCGCAGGTTTGTCCAACGACGACCCCCGTACCGTGATCGATAAAAAAGTACGCACCGATCTGCGCACCGGGATGAATATCGATGCCGGTCTTGCTGTGGGCCCACTCGGTCATCATACGCGGGATCAACGGAATATCGAGTTCGTACAAGACGTGCGCCAAACGATAAACGGTAATCGCCTCTAAACCTGGATAGCAGAACACGATCTCGTCGGGCGTACGAACGGCAGGGTCGCCATCGAACGCGGCTTGCACGTCGGTAGCCAGCACGCGGCGTAGGTTAGGTATTTGTTCGAGAAAACCGATGGCCTTCGCCTGCCCCAACGCCTCGAAATCCTCTTCTTCGTGACGGCCTCGAGTGATGCCCGCCTCGTGACGCAAGGCACGGGCAATTTGCTCCGTCAGCTTATCGTGCAACCGATCGACTAAATCACCCACGTGATACTCGACGTTGCCGCTATGTAGTTTTTCGCGACGTCGATAGCCGGGAAACAATATCTCCCGCAGGTCGTCGATGATACTGACGACCAGATCGTAATTCGGTAGTGGGCAGTGCCCGAGATGATTGATCGTCGTCAGTTCGTGATAGGTTTCCACGATGCGACGAGTGAGTTCGGGAAGCTCTTCTTTCTTGCGGAAATCGGTGGCCATGAATCGGTTTACCCAGCGCCGCGAGGCATCGGGCGTCTCCGTGTTTGAGTGCAAAATGAGGTCATCTTCTCGAAACAACGCAACCGCTTACCGCCGACGGTTTGTGCCATGAGTACGCACAGCCCGAGGCGGTTCAGTGGGGCCCACAACACAGACAGCCGGAGCAATCCGCGGCGGTCCATAACGCCCAACGCTGTTGGCGATGGCCGGCCACGGTCGCGGCGATTGGCAAATTTGCCCACATAGCGGCTTCAAACCTCATTCAATTTGAGTGGCCTGAGCAACATTCAAAGCACGCGCTAATCGTAGGTAGCGCAATCATCACAATCAAGCTACCTGATACTCACTTCGGCCCAGAGCGCGGCGTGAGTTTACCGAAAATACATCACACACCACCCAAGCGGTGGTGATGTACAGAAGAAAAGCACCTGCTAGCGGTCGACCGCTGAACGGTCGCCAGCGACGGCACCGTGCATCGAGCAGGGCATGCGATTGCGTTAACGTGATCCGGGCGGGCGCGGTTTATTGGCCGTCGTCGGAGCGCCGTTGCGCGCCGTGAGGAACGCAAACAAGTCGCCAATTTCATCAATGCTCAACGAGTTCAGTAATCCCTCGGGCATCGACGACTTTTTGCTCGGCACGAGATCATCGATCTGATCTTCGCGCAGCGTCACCTTCTCTCCATTCGCTTGCAAGACGACCACCGAACCGTTACCGACTCGGGCCAACATGCCCGTGTAGGTCAGTCCGTTGTTGGTTGTCACGGTTTTGCTCGCGTACTGGTCCGAGATCACCTGCGAGGGGAACAAAATCGATTCGAGGATTTCCTTGCGTTGGAAACGTTGCCGCACAGTGCTCAAATCGGGGCCAATCACTTCGCCCTGGCCTTGGAACTTGTGGCACTTAACACACTGGGCCTTGACGAACACGCTGGCGCCATGTTGTGCGTCGCCGGGCAACTTGCCTTGCGTCGCGTCGCCGGTCAAATACTTGAGCAGCTGTTGATAATTCCATTTGCTCTCTTGCGACTCGACCGGCAACGTGGCTGGCGGCTCGTTGGGATACTTAGAGGCGAACCAATCTTGCCAAGCGAGCCCAAGCTGATCGATCGCCGTGGCCCCCTTGGCGGGTTGTTCACCAGTCCACTTTTCGAGCAACGCGAAGGCGAGCGGCCCGCCATTGGTACCCATCCGCACGCCCGCAATGATGACTTGTCGGATGGCCTCAGGCTTCTCGGGTTTTCGATTCACTTTGGCAAGTTGCAACAGTGTTTCTTGTGCCGCACCGTTCTCGAGCGTTGGTATGGCGCGAACCAGGAAGTCCCAGTTTTCCTCGGGAGCTTGCGCCAATCCCATCGCCAAGTCGGGCCGACGATCAGGGGTCGATTCATACACTTCTCGCAAGTACTGCAATGAATCCTTGCTGCCATTGAGCGCGAGCATCGCAACGATACCCGCCTGCAGTTTCTTGGCGGCAGGGACTTGCAGTTCGGGCAGTTGGCGGTCGAGGTCAATGAGTTGGCGCGCCATTTGATCGTTGGGCGGCTCCTCGAAATTCGCGAGCACCGAAAGGGCCGCACCTGGATACTTAAGCGCCTGATTGATCACCAATGTTTGCTCAATTTTTGTTAGCTTGCTCGCAAAGTCGCGGCGATTCGATTCGATGTATCCAGCCATCGAGTTGCCGCCGGGCAACTGCTGAGCGTGCTCTAAATAACTCACCAGACTCATGCGTTGCTGCGGCGTCCAACCTTGTTCAAGAAACCGTAGATGCAACGCCAAATGAAGTTTCTCGCGATCGGGGAGCGTCCCCGAGATTTCCTGAAACATGCGTCCCAGCGCGCTGGTTTCTTGCAAAAAGACTATGAGTCGTACCAACTCGCGATTCATGCGGTAGTCGCCCGCCGGATACTCTTCCGCCAGTTGCGGACCGAGTGTCGGCAAGTCGGCGCTCTTCAACTCGCCGCGGATGATGGCCAGCTCGATCACGCGCAGCAGATCGACAAAGTCGTCGTCACTTAGATAGGTTTTCAACCACTGCTGGGAGAGCTTGACGATATCGAGCGCGGTTTCGCGATCGGGCACGGCTGTCAGCAACGCGGTCGACCCGACCAGAAACACGCGCGGGTTCTTCGACTCGAGCACGAGAGACTTCCAACTCTCCTTGGGACGCGATTCGATGGCCCGCCGTGCCGACCAAGCGACAAAACGGTGCGGATCACCCAGGACTTCGACAAGTGCGTCGATCTCGAGCGGATAGCCGCCGCGTGTTGCGGCCTCACACGCCAGCCGACGGACCGTCGCATCGCTGTCCTTGAGCAGCTTCACCAAGGTCGTGCTGCAGTCTTTGTGCGGTTGGGTCCCCATGAGAAAGGCGATCTTCGCCCGAACGAGTGGGGATTTGTCGTCAGCAAGTTCAATGAGGAAGCTCGGCTCGATCGCGCTGCCGAAGAGTTGCATCAATTCCAGCGCCCGGGCACGCTCCTCTGGTGAGTTCTGCAAGGCGCGCGCGAACTCGCGAAGTTTCGGATCCCATTGATCGCCCAGTTCCTGCTGGATCATGGCGATGTTTTGGCGGCTGTAAGCCGCCGTAAACTGTGGTTGCCGGATCGCCTTCACGATGCCGGTCGTCGCGGGGATTTTCGGACGCTCACCTTTCCAGACAATGCGATAGACGCCCCCGTCGGTGCCTCGCCCACCCGTCGCAAAATACAACCAGCCGTCAGGCCCCACGGCCAGATCGGTCACATTCAGCGGTCGCCCTTCGATAAACACTTCGCTTCGTGCTTCGTAGGTGCCGTTGCGCTGGCGCAATCGTACGGCCAGAATGCGTCCTTGCGACCAGTCGGCAAGGAACAACGCTCCGCGATATTGCGCCGGATACGCATGATGATCGTACAGTTCGAGTCCCGTCGGAGAACCGCGATCGGTTTCGAGCACCGGCGGCACATTGTCAATCCAATAGTTGGGCCACACCGACCAGCCACTGCGCGAACCGAACTCGCCTCCCGGCACGACATGTAGTACGCGCGTCGGACGGTACCAGGGCAATCCGATATCGGCTTCCATGTCCGAATCGTAGCTGAACAACTCGCCCCGCGAATCGAATGCGAGGTCGTAGGCATTTCTTAACCCGCCCGCGACGGTCTCGACGAAGGAACCATCGGGATCCGTTCGCACCACGGTACCGGACGGCGCTTTGATACCGACGGCATGTCCACCGGGATCTTCGTACTTTTGCGGGAACAAGTCCCCTTCGTACCAATGTCGCAGCGGGCTGGCAGGATGCGCGGGCATTTTTACGCGATCATGATTGCCGAGCATCAAGTAGATGAGCCCATCGGGCCCCAAGCTCAGTCCGTGCGGTCCATGTTCACCAAGATCGCTGCGCTCGAAGTTGAACAGCAGCTTGACTTGATCGGCTTTGCCGTCCTGATCTTCGTCGATGATGCGATACAATCCTGAGCCTTGCGGCCCTTGTCCGACGGCGAATACATCGCCGTTCAGCGCGAGCAGCCCTTGGCAGCTGATTACTTTTTCGCAAAACGTCGAGATCGTTTCAGGGACTCCGTCGTTGTCTTGATCGGCCACGAGGATGATCGGGCCCCCCTCGCGCGAGGCGACGATCTCGCCAAACTCATTGAAGGTCATGGCGATGAGCGAGCCAAATGCCTCGGAGGCGACGAGCCGTTCGACTCGAAAATCGGGCGCAATCGTGAATCGTTTCGACTGCTTGCCATCGGCGGCCGTGACCCGGTCACCCCAGGGCTCGGCCGAGCCGAACTCGCCGAAGCTACGTGCGAGTCCCCAGTGCCGGTCGTCGAACCGCGGTTGCTCCCAACCCGCCGCTTCTTCAGTACTCGTGCGCCAACTCGCATCGGTTGGAAACGACACATCGGTCTTGTCACGCAAGCGAATCGCGATCGTGGCGACCAGACCGGCCGTGGTGCCCGAGGTGTTCTCCCCCTTCACCGCGATCACGTTGCGTCCCTTGACCAAAAATTTTTGGATGTCGTAGGTCTGGGCCAGTCGCCAATCGGTGCCCCCTCCGACACGTTGGCCATTGATAAAAATTTCATACTGATCGTCACAGGTCACCTGGACCATCGCCAGTTCGACCTCGCGGACATCAAACGACTTGCGAAAGAAACAGGGACCATACGGGACATTTTCTTTCGGCGCGTTGGCGGCCCAGATCCAGAGTGCTTCGCCCGAGTCGGTCGACTGCTTGCGCGGCGCACCAGCGGCGTTTTTCGAGACCGCCGTGGGGGGCTGGCCCGGCACGGTCGAGCCAGCCGGGAACGATTGCGGCGCGTAGGTACGAGTCGGGCCAGCACTGGGGAGCTTTTTCGTTTGCGACTGGGCCGAAGATTCAAGGCCCAACCAGACGAGTCCCAACCCACAGAGCGTGAGACCCAAGCGAATTCGATTCATGAAATGCCTGCCGTGGCAAAAGTACGTGAGACCGCCATGTCTTACGAAGAGGCGTACACTACCATCGAAGGCGCGCGCATCGCAACAGCGATCGTTGTGCTAGCAATCGCAGTGCTGGCACCGCGAGGTATTTCGAGAGGCCCAACGCAGGTGACTTATCGTAGTTCGTCGGCCCCGAATCGGCGACGCGGCGGCGTCGAGCTTTGACTCGCCGAGGGCTTGCCAACCGGCATCCGCCCCAGGTGCGGGCTGAACATTTCGTCGATCAGCATCTGAGTGTCGAGGGTTGTGTAGAGCAGGCGATTCGTCCAGAGCGAGGGAAACAGCCCCGACGAGTCAAACGCCTCGGGCGAGAAACTGGCCATCACGCTCGCGGCGATACGGACATTCGAGTCGGGGTTGGCACTCCTCGCCAAAAAGCCTTGCCCAAAGGCGCTCCGCAACGAGGCGAGAGTCATGCGCCACGCGACCGTATCGACCGAGAGTCGTTCGAGCGGCCCGAACTCAAGGGCAAACTCGGCAGCGCGGTCCGGATGAGGGGCAAACTGCACCACCTCGGCCGCCACGGCCACATGTCCGATCAGAATATCGGTCCAGCGCTCGCATCGCTGTCGCAGTCGGTTGAGTCGCACGGCATGCTCGGCCGAGAGTTGAGGGGAACTCACCAGCAGCTTAAGGACTCGATTACGGATTTCGAGATGTCCGAGATAAATACTCCGGCCAAGAATGCTGGCATCGTTTTTTGAGCGGCGCGAGTCATAGGCCACGAGCACAGCACTCCAAACGCGTGTGAGTACTTCGCTGGCGAGCACTTCCTCGATCACGGCGTGAATGTCATCGTGTGAGAGTGCCGAGGTATCGGTGGCCCAGGCCGAGGGAGATTGCCCAAAACTCTTCAAGGCTCGCCCCCAGCGCTCGAGTCGACACTTCGATGCGACCCAATACTGTTCGAGTCCCCCTTCCGAGATGGTGGACATGCCGGCAATCAAAGCCGGGCCGTGACTTGATGCCACCGCCGCCAATTCCACCAACTCACGAGCATGCATCGCAAATAGACCCTTCGAGGGCAGAAACTGAGACCGTTCTAAAAGCACGGTCTCTCAGAGGAGCAAAGCCGATGCCAGTGTTTTCAACGCCGGGCACAGCTTGCGATAAGCCCAATGATGTAAACGGCTTACATTGCCGGCCGAGGCTAGCATCTCATTCGACATCGCGAGACGTGTTGCCTTTTATCAACACGGCGAGGTCGTCGCTCCACGCGAATGAGCATCGCGTATCGACCCGATGGATCGGACGAGCGAGCAGCCGCCGTCGTAGCAAGCGATCATCGCAGCAGCGCCCCAAAGTAATCCGAAGGGTTCGAGCGGAATTCGAAATCGGGCTGAGAAAATGGTCAGCACATGAAACAGCATCACGGCAAGCATCGCGAGCAGCATCGGTCCCATGCGTCGCCAACGTGAATGAGTCAACGCAATGCCGCAGAAGGTCAACACGACCCACACGCCCGAGGCTACACGATACGGCCAACTCGCCGCCTTGGGATTGGTTGCGTCGTACCAGAGAAAATACCCCAGCCGAACCAGGCACAACCGGAGGTACTCGAACGGTTGCTCGGCAATAAACTGCCGGGCCTCGCGGCCCAGCAAGGCGGAGCGTTGCGGCTCGGTCAGACCGACAAACCGCGCATAGCCCGTTGGCTTGAGTAACACGTCGTCGATGTAGAGCGTCTCATGCCGTGCTTCCCACAATGCCCGATGCTGCTCGGCGAGCGAGCCATCGTGGGCCAAGGCCAACTCGTGGACCGATGGCTTGGGGATCTTATCGGTGCCCCAACTCTGCGGATTGTTGCCTTGCCAGAAGGCGTAACCGAACGTTGATTTGATGAACACAAACTGGCCATGCACGACGTCGTTGCGGATCAACCAAGGGGTAATGATCAGCAGTGCGAGAGCAGCCATCAGACCAACCGGTCGAACCGCAGCGAGTCGCGTGAGGCCGCGTGTCAGTTGAGTTTGCAGGAGCCACCAAGCGGCAAACGGCAACGTCAGCGCGAGGATCGGCTCGATGAGCAGCAACAGCCCGGCCAGGACGCCTCCGCAGCAGGCTGCTCGCCACGGATGTGATTTTCTCCACGCGGCGACAACGGCCCAAAGAGCGATCAAACACGTCGCGGCCCAGGAGGCTGCTTGCACATGAGTCACCATGTACACATGGGTCGGAAAAACGGCAACGCTCCACCCTGCACACCAGCCCACTCGGCGATCAGCCGGGTACAGCGACCATGCGAGCCAGGTCGTGCAGAGCACGAGCGCCACGCCCGAGAGACATTGCAAGACCTGAAACGTGACCAACGATTCGACCGAATCGACCCCCGTCACGGCATAAACCGCCGCGAGCAGAAAGGGGACGAACGGCGCTTGTTGCGAGGTGGGCCCCTCTTGTCCCAGGAACGTGACAACAAACCCGCGACCAGCGAGCACATTGCGGGCGATCTCGCCATGCTCATACGTTTGCGGTCGATCGAGGTGCTGCGGCAGCACATAGACCACCGCTAGTCGCAAAGCGAACGCGCAGGCTGCAAGAGCCAATAGACCCAATGTCTTCCGTGACATCTGGCACGTTTCCGATCGAAAAACCCAGCGGAGAGCCATTCTCGGCTCAGGCAACAGACACAGATTACTCGTCCGAGGACGAATGATTCAAGATGATTACGCCAACACCACTGCGAACGATGACGGCATCGTCGGGCCCGAGCCCCGCGGCGATGACTCCCAGATCGTTCTGGAAAAAGTGATCGGCGTCATCCCCCAACCGGCAGCGAGTAATGAGCCGCAGGTGACCATCCTCGAACAGCACATTTTGCCCCCAGCAGCCGTGATGACCGGACGAAGCTTCGCCCATTTCGGGCGGCGCATCGGACATCATCGCAAAATGGGCCCGCGATTGATTACGGCGGGCGGTGTAACGCCCTTGCCGCACGTAGCCTAGCCCATAACCGTAATCACCCCCGACGAGCGATTGAATCCTTCGCAACTCGGCGCCGGCAAGACGTTCGATCTCGGCTCGCGTCGGAATTTCGGTCAGCGCACTGCGCCGCGCCGATTGAGCGGCGGGGCACCGTACGTCAGCCGCCTGTATCAAGCCGGCCTCGCGAAGCTGCGCCGCATAAACGCCCGCGACGGCGAGGGGGCCCTCGGCCGGAACTTCAGGAAAACGGTCGTGATGGATCGAACTGTATTCAAACAACGCTTGGCCCAGCGACATCAAATTACGTTGACAGGCAAGCACCTGCGACCGCTGGCGACTTTGATTCATGGCCGGAATCAGCGCCATGCCCGTGAGAATGAGCAAACAAGCGGCGACGGTCAGATCGGGTAATCGCCAAGTACCGACGGCCGCGAATTGCCCTGGCGTGGGACCACGACGATCGTCCACAAATCGACACGTACGAGCCGCCAGACCACGCGGACACTCTAGCGGCTGCGCATCGTCCAGGGGTTCTAGACTGCGGCGAATCAGTGCTAATTGTTGGCGTAGCTCGGGATCGTTGGCCAACCGGGCTTGCAGAGCGTCTTGCTCTGCCGGTTCCAACGAGCCCAGCGCGTAGCCGAGCAATTGATCGTGCATAGGTGATTATGAAGCGGATAACATGGTCAGTGCATTCCACTGTTGGTTAAGTGACAACAGCGCCGCATGAACACGGCTCTTGACAGTCCCAACAGGCACATCGAGCGCTTCCGCTGCCTCACGATATTTCAGACCTTGGTAGTAAATCAACGTCAGTGCGATTCGCAACACCTCGGGGAGCGCCGCCACGGCCTGGCGGACCCAGCGTTGTCGCTCGTCGTCTTCCATCTGCGCCATCGGACTCGATTCGCGGCTGGCCAGCAAGGCCAACAACGAGTTCAGGTCTTCAGACTCTTTTCCGCTCGGCCGATCCAAGCTGGCCATCTTGTGCCGCTTGTTCCGACGTTGCGAATCGATGGCTTGGTTCGTGGCAATCGTATACAGCCAAGGACGCACTTTACGCCCTGACTCGAACTGTCGGCACTTCAAATGCACCTGTAAAAAGGTCGCTTGAAATGCGTCTTCAGCAGCCGTCGTATCTCCCAGGTAACGACACAGGTAGTTGAACAGTTCATGCTCGTAGCGGTGAACCAATTCGTCGAACGCCCGGCGGTCCCCCGCAACCTGATAGGCCGCGAGCAACGCCTCGTCCGATCGCTCGATCGAACCGAGCGAGACCTCTGCATCTACGACTGCCGTTACCGAGTTCCTATTCATTGCTACGATCCTTGTCGTCGGTGGTTCGCCGAACCGGACTAAATTTTGTCCCGGTGCGACATTTCACCGTGCTAAGAACTGATCTGCATTCAACTTGCTGGGCGAAACCTCGTCATCGATCTGCCGCACGTCGGTCACTGCCAATTTGGCACCTTCGTTCGGGCTCACTGACGCGGGCCCTATAGAGCAACCGCTGTGCCAATCCAATCGAAACAGGCTGTAATTCTGGCCTACTCATGTCAGTATCCGATTCATAACATTATCAAATTAAATGAGTTACAGAATGTGATGGAGGCGATCCTGCATCTCGGTTGGGCATCCATGCTACCGGTATTCTTTACCCACCGGAGTTGACAAACTTACACTGTCGTGAACCGAACAATCCCCAGAACTGGAGCCGCTCGAATAACCGTTATCACAATCTAACAAAAGACTTAAGCCCCACGACACGAGCCATAAGGTGGGTGTGTTCGCCGGGCACAGATACCAACAGGGGGGGCGAATCGCCGCCCAGGCCGTGCTGTCGCAGAATGCGGCACTCGAATTGAACAAAATCCTTATCCGTCGCATTTTGAGACATCCACGACTGGATCTGGCGATGAAACCCAGCCATCCACTACCCCCGAAGGTCCAAAAGAGCCCAATACCCGACGCTGGTTGCTATCCGATGGGGTCACTATACTCGGCCGGGACAATCGCTGGGATTGGATCTGATGAGTGCGAACGGAGGAAGGAATCAGATGGCGGGTGACAAAGCGATCGAGATTGCCCTCGTCGGGGACCTCACCGAGCAAGAAGCGGATATCACTTCCCGGTTGCTCGACATTCCCTACGGCGGGCCGTGTCTACTGTACTTCGATTCTCCTGGCGGCAGCTCGTATGTCGGTCTGGCGTTGATGAGCCTGATTATCATGCGCGACTTGCAAGCGACCGGCATCGTGATGGGGGAGTGTTCCTCGGCGGCTTTATGGCCACTCGCGGCTTGCAAGCGGCGGATCGTAACGTCACTGAGTGTGCTCTTGTTTCATCCACTCAAGTGGCAAAGCGAAGAGCACGTCGGGCTGGCCGAGGCGGCGGAGTGGGCCCGTCACTTCGCGATCCTTGAGGCGGACATGGATCGATTGCTCGCTCAACTGTTACGCACAAGCGATGAGCTGATTGCGCAATGGATGACTCCAGGTCGTTACGTGAGCGGCCGAGAATTTGCTGACGCTGGCTTGGGGGAGTTGGTTGAGCTGGCGCCGCTAGCAAGCATTCGTCAACTCACCACCGCGCCACGACGCAAGCGTCCTCAATAGCTTTCGGGATCGTGATAAGCCGGTTGCTCGATGCAATTTTGAACGGCTATTCCGCTTGGCGATTGAGGTTCAGGCAATTTAATTTAATAGGACGACCATCGGGAGTCCGGAAATACCGGCCTCGCGTTGCTCGGCCTGTTGAGTGCCTTACCTGAGTATCGATAAGCCTGTCCGTTTATGACGATCGAGTCAAGTTTGTCGATCGTAGCGGCCGATGACGACGGTAGAAGCGTACCGTGCTGCGCTTTGACTCCGTTCGTATCGTGATACCGCGAACATGCGTAGGCTGGGATTATCGATCGTCGTCCTTGCGGGCCTCGCGTGGCCCACTGCGGCACTGCATGCCCAGGGGCTTCCTGCGACGCATCAACTCGGAACTCCGGCCGCGTCGACTTTCGGAGCGCAGCCAGCCGCGCCGGTCACACTCCCTCCGCCGACGACCATTGCGCCGTCCTACGGTGCGAGCTCGCCGGTGTTTCCTGTTCCCGAACAGATCGCACCACCGCCAGCGAGTTTACCCCCGTATGGCCCACTGCCTGGAGTAATTCAAACACCACCGCCAGTCACGGTACCGCCGAACACGCCGCTACCCAACGCGTATGTGGTCGGCAGCGACCCGATGATGAACGTGCTCTGGGATCACGGTTTGGTCTTTCAGACACCGGAGTGTGATATCCGTTTTCGAATCGGCGGCGCACTTCAAATGGACGCTGGCTGGTTTCTTGCGGCCGACGACATTCGCCCCGCCGCCGGTACCCCCGGCACGCTGCTCGTCGATCCCCGCGACTCGGTCAACTTGCGTCGGGCGAGGATTCGTTTCGATGCCACGATCTACGACAACATCGACTTCGCGGCCGAGTTCGACTTCGCCACGACCGTCACGAGTTCGAGCTATGTGGGACAACCGCCAGGACAGCCTGCGGTGACCAATTCGCCAACTCCGACCGATTTGTTTGTGCAGATGCGCGAGTTGCCGTTGATACAGAACTTTCGCATGGGCAATTTCCGCGAGCCGATCGGTCTCGAGCACCTGACGAGCGGACGCTGGCAGCCGTTCATGGAACGCTCGTTTGCCATGGACGCATTTTATGGACCGTTCAATAACGGTTTCTCGCCCGGAGCGATGATCTTCGGCACGTCGCCCCGGCAGCAGATGACCTACGCGTTTTGGATCGGCCCCAATACGAGCAATCCATTTGGTTACCATGTCGGCGCGGGGCAATATGCCGTCACGAATCGAATCACGTTACTTCCCTACTACGACGCCGATGGTCGGTATCTCTGGCACCTGGGGGGCACGTTTAGCTATCGGATCCCCGACGATCAACAAGTCCAAATCCGCTCGCGTGGCGAAATTCGCAATGGCCCGCCGGGGCCGCTTAATACCGTGTACGCACAGACAGGGAGCTTGCTGGCCGACAGCCAAGAATTGATCAACATCGAGAACGCAATCGTGGCTGGCCCCTGGACCTTGCAGGGAGAGTATGCCGTCTCGTTCCTCAACAATGTGGCGCGAAATCCTCTGGCGGCGCCGATCCCTGAACAGCAGGCCCTCAACGGCGGGCGAGTTATCACGCACGGCGGCTATTTGGAGCTGATGTACTTCCTCACCGGCGAACACACGCCCTACGACCGCTCGACGGGCACGTTCTCACGCCAACTCCCAGTTCAAAATGCTTATTGGGTACGAACGCCCTCGGGCAACGCATTTAGCCGTGGAGCCTGGCAGCTCGCGGCCCGCTATAGCGGCTTGAATCTCAATGACTCGGGGCTCAACGGCGGCATCCTGAATAGTATGACGCTCGGGGTCAACTGGTATGTGAACCCGTATCTCAAGTACCAGTTCAACTACGACTTGACAGACCGTAGCGCCGTGGCCCAAACCCCGTCGGGCAAGATTAACAGCTTCGGCGTGCGCATGGCGCTCGATTTTTAGGTCGTCGGGCGAGGGTTCTGCAGGCGCTCACGCCGCCAGCTACGACGCCACATGCCGGAAGATCGATTGTAGGCGTAGCTCAAAACACCCGAGACCGTGATCTGCGCGGCACACCAACCACCGGCCGTGTTGCGAACTTCGCCCAGATCGAGTGGCAACGTCGGACTGCTTCGCTCGCCCAGCACGATCATCAATCCGCCTGCGAACAACGCCGCGATGAGCGAGTTGAGCAACATGCCCAGCCGCAACGTCATCCAGTCGGGAATCGTGACGAGCCAGATGGCGTAGACCAATTGCACCAGCGCAACACCGATCACGATCTGCGCCCATTGCGGAGCACTCCAGATCGCCAGGTTATGAATCGCGGGACCAAGACTAAAGAGCCCCGCTCCAGCGGTCATCCCGGCAAGTACATACGTCGTCCCGAGCCAGTCCGCCGAAGCGTGCTCTCCCCAGCCAATCGTTTCGGACGTGGCGAACGTGACCCAACCGGTCGGCGACGTCGGGGTACGGGTCGGTCGCGAAACGGTCGCGGCCATGCCCGCGACCATCGAGTTCGCCGGGTATGACACGGGCGCGGCGACAGGCGCATATGCCGTCGTCAAGTTCGACGGATACGCCGTCGGCAGCAACATGCTCGGCGCCGTGGGAATTGACAACGGGGTGGCGATGGGCGCAGCGGGAGGCGGTGTCGCGTATGAGGACACCGGCGCCACGGTATTGGCCGACAGCGGCGGTGCAGGAATCATTCGAGCTTGGGGTGGCGTCGGTGGTTGTTGTCGCGCAGCAGGGGGCGGGAAGCGCGGTGACGACGACTCAGGGTCGATCCCTAACTCTTCGAGCAATGCTCGCTCAAGGTCGTCGTGTGGTTCGGCTGGAGGCTTCGTGGGAGTAACCAACTCCTCGAACTCGATGTCGACCTCAATGTCTTGCTCTTCGGGTGCGTATTGTTCCAACTCGAACGGATCGGGCTGCCGCTTATGACGACCGCGAGGGTTGGGCGCCGGCTCGGGCACATAGAGCCGTTGATGACAGACCGGGCAGCGCCCTTTCTTCCCCGCGCGATTGTCGGGTACGACCAAGCGATGGCCATTGGGGCAGACGAACTTGATTGACATAATCTCGGCCTCACGACACCTCGACTGTATCGAGTGTCGTTGGCGGCATGCGATCGGTCAATACGCAACGGTCGAAGTTACTGGTCTTGAAAGACCCGCGTGACTTCTTCCTTGGTCACCGGAATTTGCAGGTCGGCGCTCTTCACCTGCACACCGATCTTGAAGTCTCCCTGCTTTAGCGCCTGGACACGGACGTGATACACGGCCTCGGCCTTGGGGGCCAATTGGGCTAACGGCTGGAAGATGAACTGCTGACCGGCGAAATCGTAACGCGCGGGCCCCTCGGCCGAGAGCGGCTTCATTTCTGGCGGCAACATGCCGAGCACACTGACGTTTTCGGCTACCTTCGAGCCTTGGTTCGTGACACGAATTTCATAGGTGGTTTCGCCACCGACTTCGATGGGATCTTGCAGATCGAGCACCTGAAACACGAGCGCGGCAACCCCTTCGACCCGAATCACCTCGCGTTTCTCCGCAGCGAGCCCGTGCTGAGCAGTCCCCGCGATCCGCAAGGGTAACTCGCCCGATTCGTTGGCTTGGACCGTGACCGTGACCTTGCCGACCTCTTTCGCCGGCAGCTCTTCGAGCAACCAATGCACGGACCGCGTCACGGGGTTGAACTGCCCCGAGTTGTTGGCTTCGACAAATTCCATACCCGGGGCCAAGTACGTTGCCAACGCCACATTTTGTGCCGGCGCCGTACCAGGGTTCGACAATGCAATGGTGTACACGCTCGGGCGGTCGAGGAACCGACGTCGCGGACCTTCGAGCGCCACTTCCAACGCCGGAGCTACAATCTTCACCACGCTCTCTTTCATGGCTTGGAGCTGCCCGTCGCCGCGAGCATACAATCGGTTAACCACCTCGCCAGGGCGTACGGCCTTCATGACCAAATCCAACTCGCGTGTCTCGCCAGGACGCAAGTCCCCCAGCGAGTGCTCAAGATCCGGCCCCGCTGGATGTTCCAGATTGACCGGGACCTGTTCGGCGAGCACGACCCCGGTGGCAATGCCGGTTCCGGGATTCGA
>CAYLYE010000025.1:0-20326 GCA_964387325.1 uncultured Planctomycetaceae bacterium | reverse complement strand
GGATTCGAAACCCGAATCGAGATCGCAACCGTCTCACCGATCAAAACTTCACGCGGGCTACTCACGTCGAGCACCAACTCAGGCCGTGTCGATACGGCGCGATTTGTACTCGCAACCCCAAAGCGGACCGTCGCGACACTCCCGAGTTCTCCCTCTGCGATCGGAAGCACCTCGACATGCACCGTCACCTCGTCGTTCGGCTTCAGAACACCGACGCTCCACAAGAGCTCGCCGCGCGGACCGACGTTGGCACGAGGCGAAGTCGCCACGAGTTGTGTTCCGGCAGGCACCTCGTCTCGTATTTCAACATCCAAGGCCGCGACCGCGCCCACGTTTCGCACCGCGATTGTGAACTTGGCGGCCTTGCCCACCTGCAACTCGGCCGGTGACGACTTTTCTACGATCAGCGACGGAGCCTGCGGGCCCTCTTGATGCTTCAGGCCTGGTCGACCACTGCCAATGCTCGCCGCGGCAACTTGCGAATTGGAGGTCGGATTGGAGGTCGGATTCAGAGCGCTGTTCGATGGCGCGACCGTGGGCGTTGACGGAATCGCTGGCGGCGACGCTGCGATCGGGAACGGGTTGCTCGCAGCCGCCGATAGCTGGCTTGACGCGGCCACAGGGCTTGACGCGGCCACTGGAGTTGGCAATGTCGCGAGCGGCGGCTCGACGGTCGGCGTCGGCAAGGGGCGCGGCTCATTCGTCGATTGCGGTGCGGCGGCCGTGTCGCTGGCGAACGCATCTGCGGTTTCGACCGCGGTTCCACTTACCTTGCGGATCTCTGGCGCCGCCGTCTCCGTCTCTGTCGCAGTCGGTGCAATAACCTTGGCATGATTCACACGCACGCCATACTCCGGTGGTCGAGTTGGCTCGACGCCGTATCGCGCGGCCGAGCCCGACGGAGGAAAACTGACCTGGGCACGGTTCTGCGGTCGGTAACGGTAGTCGCCGTCGGTGATGAACCGATTCGGATCGCGGGCCGGATCATAGTCGATCGGTGGTTGTCCCTCGACGGATGGCACGGGACGCGCGGGCAAATTGGCCGGTAAACGCGCCGGTTCAACGGCCTCGGCCGCGGACGGTCCCACGGGGACATTCATGCCACGTTTCAGCAACGAGACTCCCAGCCAGACCGACAAAGCCACGACGCTCACGGTCGAACAAGCGATTAGCGCGCGTTTCATAAGTGCAAGTCCTCGCGGACGCAATGAGAAGAAGATCGGGGCGGGTTAAATACCAGAACGCCGCACCGCTCGAAAGGGCAGTTAACCCGCGCAGGGACCGATTTTCATGCTTCCCGCAGGGATTTGCCTTCACCTGATAAGACTGGTAACCTAGAGGTGTTCAGCCAATCATTTTCCTTCCCGCCCGGTTGCTCTGCCGAAGTGTCCTTCTCGACGCTTCGAGCATGGCCCGCTGATATCTATGACAGCACCTTCGGACTCGGATCGCTTCGACGTTTCCTTCGCGGTCCCTTTTGTCCATCGCTTGCGTTTTACCCAAGACGTCTTGGGAGCCGACTCGGACACGTTGCTCGAATTGCTCGAAGCCTCGGAAGGCAAGCTGCCCCGTGTGCAGTTTTGGATCGACGAGTGCCTGGCTCAGTCGCGTCCCGACTTGAAGCAACGAATCACGGCCTTCTTACGCAACAACAGTGACCGCTTGATTAGCACCGGCAACGTGCAATTAGTTCCTGGCGGTGAAATAACCAAGAACGACATCCATATCCTGGAGCGGATGCTCAAGGTTTTCAACGCAGCCGATTTGGATCGACGAAGCTACGTCGTTGTGATTGGTGGCGGTGCGGTCCTCGACGCAGTCGGGTTCGCCGTCGCCATTGCCCATCGCGGCCTGCGGCTGGTACGGCTGCCGACCACGACCTTGGGTCAGGCTGACTCGGGCATCGGCGTCAAAAATAGCGTCAACCTGTTCAACAAAAAGAACTGGCTGGGCACGTTCGCGGTCCCCTGGGGCGTGATCAACGACGCCACGCTGCTCGAGTCGCTCAGTGATCGCGACTTCATCTGCGGCTTTAGCGAGGCGGTCAAGGTCTCGTTGCTAAAAGATCCCGACATGTTTGCTCGGTTATGTGACACGGCCACCTCGATTCGACGACGTGAGCCAGTTGCCGCTCACACCATGATTCGCGAATCGGCGCGTTGGCACTTGCAGCACATTACGCGCGGCGGTGATCCGTTCGAGATGAATGAAGCGCGGCCGTTGGACTTTGGTCATTGGTCGGCCCACAAGCTCGAAACTATGACCCAATTCGCATTGCGTCACGGCGAGGCGGTTGCGATCGGCGTGGCGATTGACACGGTGTATTCTTCGCTCGCACACGGTCTCGAACCGCGCGATGCCCAGCGAGTGCTCAACTGCCTGGCCGACCTCGGCTTCAAACTGCACGACCCCGCGCTCGATGACGCCGATGTGCTTTTCCAAGGGATGGAAGAGTTTCGCCAGCATCTTGGCGGCCGGCTTACGCTGACGATGTTGCACGGCGTTGGCAAACCGATCGACGTACACGAGATCGATCGCCCGCGCATGGTGGAGGCGATTGAGCGCGTGGCCGCATTTGCTCGTGGTCGAAACGCCGAGACCCAACGGGTCGTGGAACACGAACTCGAAGAGCCCAGTTAGGGCTGCTTGTAGCGACCTGTCGGCTCGTGGCACAAGTTCGCATCGAGCGTATTCAATCGCTTGGCTTCCATACCCGGCTCGGTGATCGGCCGCACGTCAGGAACGCGCACGCTGATTTCATCGCGCGAGATTTGCTTGATCACGTCAACCTGCACGATCTCGATAAACCCGTTGGCGTTTTTGATCGCCGCGTAGCGCTTGTTGGCTTGTAACTTCAAGACAATTTGCCCCACGACTGATGGCTGTTCAAATGCGAACCAAATACTGCCATTAGCACCGGTCGGACTTAAATTCGCCAAACGCGGGTGATGCCCTTTTTCAGGCACTGTGAATCGATGGGCTCGATCGACCGGCAACTCGAACGGCACCGGCAACTGCGAACCACTCGATGCAATCACGCCGTAACGAAACGGAGTTCCGAGTCGATTTTCAATGATAACGGTCCGCTTGGCTTCGGCAAATTCACGCTCGTACCGCAGGCGATTCTCGTCACGTTCACCTTCATTGAGCAACTCAGACGGCGCGGGCGCTCGATCCGGTTGCGGCACCATTGCCGTCGGAGAAACACGGCCCCGCAACTCATGCGGCGCGGCCGACAACGGCAATCCAACGTGTGTCGCGAGGATAAAAACAGCGGCTACCCAAAACGTGCGAATCATGTGCGGACCTACGGCTTAAAAGACAGAGACGTGATCTTGTCCGTCTCAAGTTTAGCTTACGGTTTAATCGCGCCACGGCCGGTTGTCAGAATGCGAAAAAACCTAAAAAATCGACTCATTATGCGGTTTTCGCAAAATGGCTTCCTGCCAGACGTACCGCAGCGGGCCATACAACACGAACGCCGCTCCGATCATCGGTACGGCGTAAGACCGCACAATCATGATCAGCATCAGCACGAAGATCAGCCCCACCAGGTGCGCAAAGCTATGCTGTCCTCGAAACGTCTGGTTCACAATGTGTGGATACGGAATGCGCGAGACCATCAGCGCCGCGACCAACAAACCAAAAAACGGCAGGATCGTCTGCATCCATTGATCGATGACCTGGGCGTAGCTGAGCGTGTTGGCGTCGTTACGGAGCGTGTAGAACAAAATCGCGAAGCCGGCAATCGACGCCGCCGCAGCCGGCGAAGGCAAACCACTAAAGTTCATGTGGTCGTCTTCGTCGTCGATCTCGGCATTAAATCGCGCCAGGCGAATCGCAGCGCAAGCCGCAAAGGTCGCCGCAATCAACCACACCCGCTGCGAGTGTTCGAAGGTATAGGTGGGACAGAGCTTGACCAACAGAAACGCAGGCGCCACGCCGAACGTAACGACATCGCACAGGCTATCAAGCTGCGCGCCAAAATCGCTGGTGACTTTCGTGAGCCGAGCGACGTGACCATCGAGTGCGTCGAAGATCATCGCCATAAAAATTAACCAGCCACTCAACATACAGTTATGCACCGGGTCGTTCTTGTCGAGCTGCTTCAACATGCCGACCGGATTGGAAGGGGCGATGGCAACCGCCATGGGAATATCGGGCGAGGTGGGGGTCTCGACGCGAGCAGCTACGACGATGGCAAAGAACCCACACACCAAATTGCCGAGCGTGAATAACGCCGGTAGCACGGCGATCGTGCGAAGGCGGCTCATGATGTGCTCCTTGAAGATGGCTCGACCGGATATTGAGCGAATACCGTGCTCCCGGCCGAGACGTTTTGTCCGACGGATACCATGACCCGCACGCCCGGATGATCGGGAATAAGAATTTCGGTGCGCGAACCAAGCTTGATCATGCCGATTTTGGCGCCGCGATCGACGACCTCGCCGCTGCGCAGCGCGCAAACGATGCGTCGTGCGAATAGGCCGGCGATTTGGCGCACCACGATCTTACGATGGGGCGCGTCCTCTTCTTCCAGACCAATCCACATGCTCTCGTTGAGCAGTACGCTCGCGGGATTGAGCGCGTTGAGGAACTTGCCGGGCCAGTATCGCAGGCGAATCACCCGACTTCGCGCCGGAGCGCGGTTGAGATGCACATTAAAGATCGATAGAAAAATACCGATTCTGATCGCCGGACCGTTGATGAACTCATCAAATTCGACAGGCGAGATTTCGGCAATTTTTCCGTCGGCGGGAGAGACAATCAACCCCGGCTCACGAGGAATCTCGCGGCGCGGATCGCGAAAGAACGAAATCACCCATACGAGCACCATCCCCGGGACGATCGCAACGTAAGGGCTGACTTTCAGACTGAGAGCAACGACGAGCGCGAGCAGCGGCGTCGACATGAGCAATGTTTCAGCCAGCCCCCATCGAGCCAGCCCGAGATGATCGCGATAACGGAACGGATCGTCCGCGGGAGACCAGTCGGCCGTGCAAAGATTGCGGCAGTACTTAAGGTCGCGGGGATCGATAATTTCATGCGGCGCGCCACGCGCATCGCCCATCCGCTTTGAGGCCATCGACCGTACATAGCTGCCACGAAAAGTTTTGAGCCACGCACGACGCCATTTTCCCCAGGCCAATTCAACTTGGTAACAAACACCGCCTCCTGGCTGGACGCTCGTGATGTTTTCCGGCAAAGGCTCGGGCGTGGCACGCGTGGAGATCGTCTCGGCTTGGCTCATTCCGGCAGTCGAATTCGGGGGTGAACGGATCGATTTCGCAACTATCTATCGTATCGGGGCGGCTGATGCTTCGCCAGTTGGCGGCGGCTCGCCACTACTCAATCGAGCCGGCACGGGCAGGGCGATCGAGAATCGCGTTCCGCGGCCCAACTCGCTCTGCACGAAAATTGTTCCGCCGTGCGCCTCGACGATCTTCCGTGTCGTGGGAAGCCCGAGCCCTGAACCACCGGGTTTCGTCGAATAAAAGGTTTGGAAGATTTTAGCGATCGTCTCCTGATCCATGCCGCAACCGGTGTCGATCAGATGGACGGCAATACCGCGCGGAGTCGCTTCCGTAATCACCACCAATTGGCCGCCGTCGCTCATCGCCTGCTGGGCGTTGAGCACGAGGTTCAACAACGCGCCGCGAAACTGTTCGCGGTCGAGCAATACCAAGGGCAAGTCATGTTGCAGATACGGCACAATTTCGATTTTGTGCTCCAACGCCTGCGGCCGATAGAACTCGATCAACTGCTCAAGCTCTTCGTTCAGATTGGTCGGCACCAACTTAAGTGGCCGCACGCGCGTGAAACTCAAAAAATCATCCAACACCGTTTGCAGTCGCTGACATTCGCGTTGCACCATCTGAACCTTAGCCAAGGCGCGACGCATCCGAGGCGAATCATCCTCGGCCAAATCCTCGGCCAACAACTCCATATTCAGTCGGATCGTCGACAGCGGGTTCTTGATCTCGTGCGCCAAACCTCCCGCCAACCGCGCAATTTCGGTATAAGCGTCACTCAACCGCTGATCGACGTTGTCGCTGGATGAGGAGTACGGGGGATTCATATTAGTAGCGAAGTAATTGCAGGCAGTCGGTCCGCGAAAACTATAGCTATTCTTTCGATCTTCCAGCAATTATGCTAGCCCTGGAATTGAAGGGGGGGAGTTTAAATCCCGATGAATTGTGTAGCGGAGCGGCCGCAAAGCTGACGCAATTCAGCAAGACACGCTCAAGAAGAAATGTTCGTACTGATTGGAAAAGTCAACGATGGCAGCAAGCTCTTTTGTGGCGCGCAAACTGCAACAACGCATGTTGCCATTCCTGCACGTGTATAAGAATCATGTCGCGAGGGCGCTGGCGGCTCACATGCAGAGCGGCTGGAAAGTGCTCGACGTCGGCTGCGACGACGGCACCACGGCAACGCTGATTCAACAGCTTCAGCCGGGGCTCGAGTTCGAAGGGGTCGACATTCAATCGCTGCGTGAGTGCAAGATTCCGCGCAGCATTTATGATGGCCGAGAGCTTCCCTTTGCGGACAACACGTTCGATGCCGTGATGGCCGTCGACATGTTGCATCACACACAACACATTGATGTGTTGGTCAACGAAATGGCCCGCGTGGCTCGCCATACCGTCATCATCAAAGATCATCTGACGAAGGGCTTTATTTCTTGGCTGCTCGTATCGGCCGGCGACGCGGTGACGAATATCCCGTTTGGCATCCCCTGTGCGTACAACTTCCCTTCGAAGTCACGTTGGCACGAGTATTTTGGCGCAGCAGGCTTGGAAGTCCAAAGTTACCAAGATGACTTGGAGCTGCCGAAGGGTTGCATCCGACGATACAATCCGCTGTTTGTGCTGCGAAAGGCATCGGCTGCAACCGACAACGCGACCTCGACGCTGTCGATCCATAAGTTCCGTCAGAAGTTGCCTCGTGGGACATGATGGATTATGCTCAGAGTGAAATAAACGTCATGGCTTGAACAAACGCCTGCGGTACGATCACTCTCGCGGAATTCGCAGCATGTTGGATATCGGTGGTTTTCGTGCTCAATCGTGCCAGGGGTTGACGCGACGCTCGTTCGTTACGGCTGCTGCGTCGCTACCTGCTCTGTGGGGCGCGACCGAGAGTTTGGCTGCGGCGGCTCCCAAGGCAAAGTCGGTGATTTTCGTGTGGCTTTGGGGCGCGCCGAGTCATTTGGACATGTTCGACCCCAAGCCCGATGCACCGTCGAGCTATCGGGGCCCCTTCTCAACCATCGCCACGCGGACGCCGGGAGTACGTTACACGGAACTGCTCCCACGACTCGCAGCGCGCAGCGATCGATTTACACTCGTTCGCTCGAACCGCACCTCGAAAGCTGGACATCCCGATGCCGGTAGCGTGGGGCTCACGGGCTACGAAGATGACAACGGACCGATTCAACCCAGCTTCGGTTCGATCGTGGGTCGACACCGAGGCTACGGTCGTCTGCCTCCGTTCATGGCTGTCGGGAACGGCATTCCACGCGATGTGGTTAAAATCGTGGATGGGTACGGTGGTGGCCGCTGGGGCAAATCGTTCGACCCATTTATGGTGCAATGCAGCGACGCAGGTAAAGTCAACATCCCGACGTTGAAACTCCTGGATGATCTCTCGCCGCGGCGGCTCGATGATCGTCGCTTGCTGCTCGGTCAGATGGACCAATTACGGCGCCAGGTCGATCAACCACGGCTGCGCGATTGGCAGCAAGCGTTTGACTCGGCTTACGATCTGCTGGTTTCGGATGCGGCTCGCAAGGCGCTCGACCTCTCACAGGAGAGCACCGCCACACGAGCTCAATTCGGCCACACGGCATTTGGCCAAAGCTGCCTATTGGCGCGACGGCTCGTCGAGTCGGGCGTACCGTTTGTGCAAGTGAATTGGAGCCAATACGTCGAGGCGATGACCCCCAACTGCGACTTCGGTTGGGACACACATATTTACAACTTTGATCTCCTACCGGATCGTCACTGTCCGATCTTTGATCGCGCGTTCAGTGCTTTGCTCGATGATCTGCATGATCGTGGGTTGCTCAAAGACACGCTGGTGGTCGCGATGGGTGAGTTCGGTCGCACGCCCAAAATCAACGTCAAGGCGGCGCGCGATCATTGGCCACGCTGCTATTTCTCGCTCTGGGCCGGTGGTGGCGTGCAGAGCGGTCGCACGATCGGCGCTAGTGACAAACTGGGAGAAGATCCGATCACGGAGCCGGTTACACCGCTGATGGTCGGCACGACGATCGCCGAGTTGACCGGCATCGGCGCTCAGCAACGGGCCGAATTGGGCGTGCTCGACGGCGGACGGGTGTTCCATGAACTGCTTTAGAGCGTCTAACAAAATGGCAGCGGAGAGGGGGACAGTCCCATTTTTCTCGGGGACACTCGAAAAACTGGGACAGTCCCCAGCCATTTTGTTAGCTGCTCTTAATCGCTGGGCCGGTTGGGCATTCCTTGCGGTAATCTGCACGGCTGCGATGGCCGACGAACCACGACGGCTCACGCACGACGGGCAGTTTAAGTTCGATCTGACCTTTGCCCGCGGCGGTGAAGAGTTAATCTACACGCTGCAAGAGTCGCCGACGCTCACGGTCCTGATGCGACTCAACCTCGTGGACGGAACCACCTCACGGGTACATCCGAACGCAGACAAGAATGAGTTCGAGCCGGCCGTAACTCCTGACGGAAAATATCTGGCGTTCGTACGCAGCCGAGGCAACTTGAGCCTGGAGTTGGTCATCCGCGATCAACTCACACAGGACGACGCGATTGTTGATCCCGGCAAGGGGTTCGCAAGTTTGCGTCATCCGGCGATTTCACCGGATGGTACTACGGTGATTTATGCGATGGCCCAGGAAGCAGCTCAACCGCTCTTTCGCGTGACCAACAAGGCCACGTTACAGACAAAAATCACCGAGGGGAACAGCTTGAATATGTGGCCGAGCTATTCGCCCGACGGTCGGCGAATCGTGTTTGGCTCAGATCGCGACGACAATTTTGAGCTGTATGTGATGAACGCAGACGGCGGCAATGTGCGTCGGCTCACGCATCGCCCTCAACGCGACATGCGGCCTCGCTGGTCCCCCGACGGACAGTGGCTCGCGTTCACGTCGACCGCTGATGGCAACGATGAAATCTATCTGCTCCATATCGAGACGGGCGAGCTGCGTCGGCTGACACATCACATCGAGCGCGACGACTATGCCGCTTGGCACAGTGACGCTCGTCACATCGCGATCGTGAGCGAGCGGGAAGGCGAATTCGATGTGTGGCTTTATGACGTGGCGACAGCCACTAAAGTCCCAGCGGAAAATCGCTGAGCAGTTCGACGCCCGTGGGAGTGACAAGGTAATCGTTTTCGAGCCGAATGCCGGCCCGAAGCAGTGACTCGTTGTAGAGTCCCGGCTCGGCGGTGAAGACGTCGCCGACCTCGAACGTGTCGTCCCAGTGGGGATTCAAGTGGGGAGCTTCATGCGGAAACAGGCCGATGCCGTGTCCGAGATGATGATTAAACACCCCTATCTCGCTGTGCCGATCGAGCATCGCCTGAGCTTGCTCGAAGATCGCTTTGCAGCGGATGCCTGGCCGGACCTCGCGCTGCACCATATCTAACACCTCGGCGACAGCAGACGCGGCAGCGTGCTGCTCGTCGGTCGGACGACCGTTGACGGCGATCGCCCGACAGTTGTCAGCAAAGTACCCACGGAAGGCGGGTCCCAAGTCGAGAATATAGAGTTCGCCATCCTGGGCGAGGTGACCATGTCGGGGTGCTCCGCCGCGAGCGCCACACTGGTAGTCGTTTCCTGTGCCCGTCAACATTTCTCCCAATTCAGAGACCGCGACCGTTTGCAAGGCGTTGAACACCTCTAGCTCGCTGATGCCAGGACGAATAATTTCGCGTGCACGAGCATACATCTTACCCGTGGCGGCGATCGCTTTGCGCAATCGAGCCAATTCGTCGATGTCTTTCTTGCGACGCAAGCGAAACAGCTCAGGCTCAAGATCGATCGTGGTTGCAGAGAGGGCGTTGGACAGGTGCGGACAGAAAGTAGAGAACTCGACTCCCAAGCGACGGGGAAGTCCATGTCGCGCGAGTGCGGCGACGAGCACGGCGCTCGACGCCTGCCGCTGATCGTTACGCAATGTCGAATGCCACTGGGCGTCGTAGGTTAAAAACTCGTCGGCAGCATGGACCGGCCGCTGCTTTTGCGGACACACGAGCAGGCAATGCCCTTGCGCGGAGAGCGCCGCGGCGGGCTCAAAGACCGGTCCGAAGTACGCGCCCGTGAGCCATTGCACGTGCTCGCGGCGCAAGACGATCGTCCAGGCGACATCCAGCCGCTGCATCACCTCGATGAGCCGCGATTGCCGAGCACGGCACATCTCTACCTGGGTTTCCAGTAAATCGCTCATGAGCCAGCCTTTATTCGCAGTTCGTCGGGTCGTTCGATGGACGGTTTCGCACAGCGTACCGTCGAGGCAACAACTCAACAAGCGGCAGCACACAAAGCTGGCTGCTCGACCGCGAAGGAGCCGGTGATCATGCTAACCGATCAGATTGAATGGTCCCGTGACCGATAGGGTGTAGTTCGGGCTTTGGACCAACTGTGAGTCATTGCCGCCGTGAATGCTATATGCATTCACGAATGCAAATCCGGAGACGGATGCAGTCAAATTGGGCATCGTGAGGATGGCGAAGTAGCTTGCGGCATAGAGGAAATCATTCCCCGAGGAATCGATGAGTGAGACGGTATCGATTCCGCCGATCGTCGAGAGGGCTGCGATTTGTTTGAAATTCCAGGCTTGATTTGAATAGGTCGGATTGGCAATCGAGCCGGCGAAGACGTAGGAAACCTGAGGTGTGACAATGAAATTATCATCGGCTAACGAGTCGTAGAGCTGAGCCTGATCGGAACCGCCAAAGACCGAGAGCGCGATATACGAGTCAAAGTCGGTCGCCTGATTGAAGTAACCGAAGCCGGACATCAAGCTATAGGTCGAGAGCCCGGCGTACTGATCATCTTGGAAGGAGTCGTAAAACACGGCAATGTCATAGCCCCCGTTGCCGAAGGCGTAGGCGTTGCCAAAGCCGGTCGCCTGCGCGTAGTAGCGCGTTGAACTGATGATCGTATAGGCAGGCACGGAGCCGAGCACATCGTCGCTGACGGTGCCATAGATTTGCGCCGTATCGTTCGAGCCCGAGGCGAAGCCAAACATGCTGGTGAAATAACTGGCGCGGTTCAAATAACCGCTGCCTTGCATGGAAGCACCTCCGGGCTGAGCAATAAACGTATCCGCGCCGGCGGGCATATCGAATAACTGTGCGACATCACTGCCGCCGTTGACCGTGTAGGCGTCAATGACGCCGAAGCCGCTGAGCATGAGTCGCTGGCCGCTACCGACCATAAAGCCCGAGTTGGCGATGCCGTAATAGACGTCGTTGCCGGGCGTGTCATAGACTTGGCCCGTGTCGCCGTTCTGTCCAAATACGGTGATGGTTTGCGCGCCAATGCCGTCGACACTGTAACCCGACGAGGCATTGGTCATGGTGACATGATAGGGTTGCAACAACACATTATCCGCCGTGGTGGCGGTGGAGATCGTGTAGGTATCGAACCCGCCGCCCGTAATGAGCCGAACGGGCATGTAGGCGTAATTGGCGCTCGTGTTGGAGTCGACCACAACCGTCCCATTGACATTGAGAGCGATATTCCCCCCGGCGAGCGAGAGCGCAACGACGTCGTCCGCCGTGGTGCCCGTGATAATCAGAGTGCCTGACTCGACACTGACGAGCTCGCGAACGCTAACGGGAATGGTGGCGCTCGACTGCTGGCTAGGGCCGGGCGAGGTGCCGGCATCATTGACGGTGATTTGGATTTGCGCATCGCCGCTGAACGCGGCATCAGGAGTGAATAACAAGCCCAGCAGATCAGAGGTGACATCACTCGTCGTGCCGTTGAAAATCAAGGTACCCGTGCCATTGCCTGTTAGGTTCGAGAGCCCTTGGGTCGATCCGAGCGTGAGCTTGCCGTGCGAAGCTTGCAGCGTGATGGCTACCGTAGCCTGCTGACCCGGCTTATCCGATTCAATATCGCTGATTGTAATGGCATTATCGACCGCTGAAGTAAAGACAAGACCACCGTTGGGTCGTACGCCTTGCGCAAGCGGCACACGAATGACCGGCGGGGTATTGATCGCAACAATCGGCAAACGAGCGGATGCCGTATTCAAGCTGAACGCGGACAATGCATTGGCCTGCGAAGCGTCCTGATACGTTCCGCTCACTCCGATGGATTGATCCCAGGCTCGGAATGAAATGGCCCCGACTTGCGTGCCAGAGAGATTCGCATTGGGGAGCAAACGAATGCGGGTGTTCGCATCCGCCGGCAGCAACAGTGCGTGGGTGTCGGCCGCGGAGTTGACAAATCTCCACGTGGTGCCGCCATCCAGCGTGTATTGCCAAGAGCCGAGCGATGTATCAACACGAGTCAGCGCGATGCCACTCGGGTCGTTTACGTTGAATTCGGTAATCGCCTGCACGGGCAACGAAGACGCGAGCAGCGCCGTAACGAGCGTACCGGTGTTGTTTGAGTCATTCTGGGTGATGCTCGTCATCGTGAACGTGCCGGAAGTGTCAAGAAATGGCGCGACATTCCCGATGGTATGATTGCCAAAATTAACTCGATTGACCGCCGCCGGGGGGAGCAAGGATAGCGTGTACGATCCGGAGGTATCCCCCGTGACATCCAACGTGTGTTGGTAAATGTCGAACTGGTTTAACGTGCCATTGGAATTATTATTCGTCGAGTTCGAGTTATCGGGCCAGTAGGTTTCGACCACGCCATTGACGAAGGCAACTGCGAGGCGATTTCCCAATTGATTGGGAAGTGCATTGGCAACATTGGCGTCGCTGTTACCACCAGAAATGACGACGTTGGGGGCAACGGTTTGTCCGCCATCGGTGATTAAAGTTCCCCAGGTGCGAACCGTGGTATTGGAGAAGTTGTTACGACCATCGAACCAGGCGACGAAAATATTTCCCGTCGTCGCATCGAGCGAGGCAAAGGGCAAGAACTGAGCGGTCGAGGTACCATCATCATTAACCTGCTGCGGAGCGCTCCAGGTTGCCCCGTTGTCATCCGAATATTTGATGAACACGTCGAGATCGCTGCTCTCGTCGAGCGTTTCATCCGAATAGATCAAATAGGCGCGGTTGGGAAAATTGCTTGCCCCTTGATTCCAGAGCACGGTTTGACCGGCGTTCACTCCCTTGGTGTTCATGGGAGTGATGGTATCCGCGAAGCCAACGTTGCTGGTCGCGGCCATCACGGTCTGGCCATTACTGAATCGCAGGGGTCCCGCCCCATCGGGGTCACTGGAGACCATGATGTTCGAGGGGCCATTGGGATTCGAAGCACCTTGCGGTACTTGATACGTGAGCAGCGAGGCTCCCGAGGTTCCGATGGCTAGGCTCGGGTAACGAGCGCCGACACTGCCAGGGACGAAGTCAATGATGAAGGGGCCGCTCGTGCCACCAGCGATTGTTGGCGCGCTGGCAGCGTAGGCCAGCGTCGACGCTCCGGACGATCCAATAAACGCCACCGAAACTTGATTATTGGCAGCAGCCACGGAGACCGACACGAGGGCCGAGGCCGATGAAAAACCGGTTGAAAACTGACGTACCAACGTAAAGCTTTGACCTGCATCTCGGCTGAGCAGCAAATCGACATTGCCATTCACATCGTGGTAACCTACGAACAGATTTCCGAGATTGTCCCAAGCCGCGGATGGAATACCACTGGCTCTTGGCAGCGGCCCTCCACTGAATGCCAGAGTGCCTGAGATATTCGTCGCTCCACCATCATTGGTCCGACGATAATACAATCGGCCATTCAACACGTCCGTTGCAAATACGATGCGATTATCCGTGTCGCTGGGGTCAATCGCAACGGTGGGATCAATTTGATTGCCGTTGAAGCGAATGGCATTGGTCACCAAGTTTACCGTCGGTACAGAAATCGTAATATTGCTAGGAACCGAACGAACGATATCGTATCGCCTGGTAACGACATCGAGCGTGGAACCCGCGCCGTCCGGATTAATGTTCGGAGCATTGCTATTATCGGCCCAGGCAATGGTGATTTTATCGGAGTCATAGGCAATCCCGAGTCGATCGCCGAATTGCAGAAGTCCGGTAGCAGCCGTGCCGGCATTTGTCAAAGTTCCACTACTGACCAATTGATTGGTGCCAATAACCGCCCCGCCAGCAGAAATCAAACTGCCATAAACATCAAACGAATTATTGCTAGGGCTGTTGCGAGCGTCATACCAGGCGACATAAACATAACCGGAGAGATTGTCGATCGTGGCGTATGGCATGACTTGGGAAGCGACGCTGATCGAATTGATTTTTCTCGAGGCTGACCAACTGGCTCCGTTGTCTAAGGACGTGACAAAATTGATGTCAAAGTCATTTGATTCATCCGGCGTTTCGGTCGTATAGAATAAATAAGCACGACCACGGGAAAACTCATTGCTGCGATCAATCAGCAATGTCGGAGAGGCATTGATGCCATGCCGGGTGAGCCCAGGAAGCGTATCGGCCTGACCCACGTTGGTCGAAGCGACGGTCACCGGAGATTGAAAGATCTGAGCCCCGAGCCCGTCTGGGTCGCGTGCAACCATCAGTGAGGTCAACCCCGAGGCGCTCGTACCCGATTGATAGGCGACGAGCACATCACCGGCGGTGCCGATGGCCAAACTGGGGGCGGCACCCGAGAGGCTTCCTCCGGCAATGCTTTGCTGAGTCTGCATCGCTCCGAACACACCGGTCCCTAGCACGGGCGTACCGGCGGCAAAAATTCCCGGACTCGCTCCGCTGGTGGTGCTGTAACCGATCCAGACTTGGTTGTTGGCCGCGGCTACGGCGACTTCGGTGGTCGTACTGGCGGCATTTTTAGCACCGATGAAACTAAAGGTTTGACCGGCATCCGTGCTGTAAGCCAGGATGATCTGTTGGCCTACACTGCGATAGGCCAGGAACAGATTTCCATAGTTGTCCCAAGCCAAAGCGGGGCTCCCCGAGGCAGCCGGAAGTGAGCCAACTCCATTGGCAATGAAGCTTCTGCTGTAGGAACTGCCGCCGTCATTCGATATCGAGGCCACGAGCCGAGAACCATTGTCCGATGAAACCACGATCCGCTGCTGCGCGTTATAAGGATTAATCGCAACTGCGGGCTCGAATTGATTTCCCGTCAATGGGGTCGCATCAACGAGCGCGGACCCTCCGATGCTGATATTTACGGGGCCCGTCTGTTGCCAATTGGTCTGCTGCACGAACGACACGGACGTCGAACCGGGCGGGACCGGCGCAATGATGAACTGACCTCCGGCATCCGTGACGGCGGACGGTTCGTTGACGTCGAATTGACCATTCTGGTTGGTGTCGACGTAAACCGTGAACCCTGGCACGCCCGTTTCGTTGCTCTCTTGAAATCCGTCCGCGTTGGCATCGTTGTAAACCAAGCCTGTGATCGAACCTGGATTCTGTCGATATCCAAAGTTGATCAATGTTTTTTGTTCGTTCGCAGCCAGGGTGACGGTTTGATTGCTGGGGCTTGGAATCGTGGAAACCGTGCTTGTCGGAATCGAAGTCTTAAGGTCGAAGGACCCTGAGGGAAGATTCACAAATGAATAGCTGCCGTCGACAGCCGTTTGCTGCGAATATTCTCCATTGACACTCGTCGTGAAGGTCAAAGAAAAGCTGTTCTCTGTGCCAACATCGCCGGCTGCTTGGTCGATGATGAGCAATTTCCATGTTCCCACGATCGATTCACCATTAAACACCGACAGCGGTGAGGCGGGGCGGAACGAACCCGTAAACGGAGCCGACGCGCTATTGATCGACGTTGAAGCAGCATCATTGAACACGGTGCTCGTGAAGTTTTGCCCCGTCGGTCCGCCAACACGTAACGCCAACGGAACGGTGGTTCCGGCCGGGCTCACCAAATACAGATCCAAGTCACGGGCGAGTGTGTGGGTAATATCGAGATTGACCGTCAAATTTTGCAAGGTTCCCAACACATCTGCCACCGGAATGTTAATCGTCGTGGTCTGCAGATCGGGAATGGACACGCCGCTCGGGAAGGCACTAATCGTGATGGGCCCCGAATCTAGCGCACCGTTGTGATTACGATCGATGTAAACCGTTTGTCCCAGGGTCCCCGTGTCTTGGCCGTTGATCAGACCATCCGCGTTGAAGTCGTTAAAGACAAAGCCCGAGATCGAACCGTCGAGTACTCGGCGATGTTCGAGCGACTCGAAGTACCCACGAAATCGAGGCTTGCGGCGACGCGAAGGACGTCCAAAAAGGACCAACGACCAGTCCCAAAGCCTAGACCAAAAGCGCGAAACTCGACGACGATGGCGCATAGAAGAGAGTTCCCGACGAGAATGCCTACCAATCCTCGACGATAGGCACCCTGCGCAGTCAGGTCAAGAAATATGTTTTGATCCACCCGTGATTAACCAACATTCCGTAACAGCTTGACCTATAAGGGGGAACGTATCGGGCATGCGACACCTCGTATCGCTCCGAGTTGGACGCTTCCAGCTTCACTGACGCTTGCCTGGCCAGTGAGCTGATGTCCAAACAACTGGCTCAGCGGAACTAATACTTATGATGTGTAATGAAACCCCCTTATGTGACTGGGTTAACTCGGCTCCTTTTGTCTGTCCCAACACACTAACGGCCGTAGCGAGACTATCCGCGAGCATCCCGCTCGGAGCAACAACCGTCACGGTCAGCCGATTGGTCAACCCCAGCCCAGTTCGTGGATCGACGATATGCGAGTACCGTTTTCCATCCAGCTCGACGAACTGGAATGCATCCCCGGACGTGGTCAGCGAAGCGTTTTCCAAGGAGACGTATTGTCGCAACGGTTTTCCTTCGCTTGAGAAGGATTCAATCGCGATGACCCACCCTGGTTTGCCGGGTGGCGCACGCCCGACGACCACATCGCCGCTGGCATCGACCATCGCCCGATCGACGCCGCGATCGCGCAGCACTTGCAACATTGCATCTGCCGCGTAGCCGGCAGCAATTCCACCTAAGTCTAGACGCATTCCAGGTTTGATCAAACGAGCCGTGCGTGCCTTTTCGTCTAGTACCAGATACTTATATCCGGTGGCCTCGCGGGCCGCGGCCAGACTATCGGGCGAGGGAAACTGCTTGTAGCGCCGGGCTCGGCGCCATTGCCTGGTGAGGGGGCCCACCGTGACGTCAAACGCACCGTCGGTCTGCTGAGCCAATCGCTGAGCAAACTGCAAGACGGTCCACAGATCGCTGCTGATCGATACATCGCGCCCCGACCCGGCCGAGGCACTCAAGAGCGTCAATTCACTATCGTCCTTGTAGTCACTCATGCACTGGTCGAGCTGTGCCATTCGTCGATATGCAGCCTCGGCCGA
Source organism: uncultured Planctomycetaceae bacterium (assembly GCA_964387325.1). Classification (GTDB taxonomy): domain Bacteria; phylum Planctomycetota; class Planctomycetia; order Pirellulales; family PNKZ01; genus CAZZBK01. Next base: position 2,825 of record CAYLYE010000025.1, on the reverse strand, counting down.
AGAATTTGCGAGCGGCTCGTTCGCGGCATACAATATCAGCTTGATCGGCATCCCCATGTGGACCTGCGAGAACTCGAATCTCTGTTGATGCTGCTCCTCGTTGGCCAGGGCCATGCGACACATCGCCCAACAGGCCAGCCCGATGGCGGAGTAGCTGCACAGACGAGTCAGCATGGTGGGTTCCTTAAGAAGCGCGCGGTGGTTGAATGCTAAGGTCGTGTGAACGTGTATCCCTCTAGCCTAGGTGGTTTGTTGATGCGGCAGCAAGTGTATTGTGTCGTCCTGATGTCCAGTTTGTTCTGCGCGCTCACGCCGGCTCTGGCCAAAGGACCGCTGATCTCGATTGCCCACAGCGAGGCAACGACCGAAGCCGAGATGAAGCCCTACACGGATGTCATCACGAGTTCCAAAGCACGCTTTGACATGGTCCCGATCCCCGGCGGAAAGTTCGCGATGGGGAGCCCCGACACAGAGTCTGGACGAGGTGACGACGAGGGGCCCGTGCGCGAGGTAACGATCGCTCCGTTCTGGATGGGTAAGCACGAAGTCACTTGGGACGAGTTTGAAGTCTTCATGTTCAATCTCGACATCGAGCGACGCAAGCCGCTGCAAGAAGCCTCGACCGACAATGACAAACAGGCCGACACGTTGTCGCGCCCGACGAAACCTTACACCGACATGACGTTCGGTCTCGGCAAGGAAGGTTTCCCCGTGATCAGCATGACCCAGCACGGCGCCAAGAAGTATTGCGAGTGGCTGACGGCCAAGACGGGTCGCTATTACCGCTTGCCGACCGAGGCCGAGTGGGAATACGCCTGCCGCGCTGGTACCAAAACCAAGTACTCGTTCGGAGACGACGAAGCAAAGCTGGGCGAGTATGCGTGGTTTGGCCGAAATAGCAACGACAAGCCACAACCGGTCGGCAAGAAAAAGCCGAACCCTTGGGGTCTTTACGACATGCATGGCAACGTCTGGGAGTGGTGCGCCGACGGCTATGCGGCCGATTTTTACTCCAAAACGGCCGGTCCGATTGCAGCCAACCCACTCAATGTGCCGAAAAAGGTCGAGCCTTGCACGGTCCGCGGAGGGGGCTGGGACTGCGATCCCGCTCAATGCCGTAGTGCCGTGCGGTTGGCCTCCACGATCGACTGGAAAATCCAAGATCCGCAATTACCCCAGAGTGTGTGGTACTATACCGACGCTCAATTTGTCGGTTTCCGGATAGTCCGTCCGCTTGTCGAACCAAGCGAGGACGAGAAGAAGAACTACGGTTTCGAGGACACGAGTCGCAAGTAAATGCTGAATGCGGAATGATGAATGATGAATGTGCGGAACGCTGACGCGATTCGCATGCATCATTCAGCTTTCCCTCCCCTCCCTCCCCTCCCTTAGCGAGACATTGACCATGAGTGACCAAGGAAAGGTTCTGCCCTCCGGCTTGGTATTGCCGTCACGGCGCGAGTTCATTCAAACGAGCGCCATGACCGCCGGGGTCGTCGCGGCCGGCATGTCGCTGAGCCGCGTGGCACATGCCGCTGGCAGCGACGAGATCAAGATCGGCTTGGTCGGCTGCGGTGGTCGTGGCTCGGGTGCGGTCAAGAACGCATTGCAAGTGCCCGGCGTGAAGCTTGTCGCCGCCGGCGATATTTTCGAGGACCGGCTCAAGTCGGGCATCGCAAATCTCTCGAAGGATCCTGCCACCAAAGACAAGATCGATGTGCCCGCCGAGCGTCAATTCCTCGGCTTCGATGCTTACGACAAAGTGCTCAAGTCGGGCATCGACCTCATTATTCTCGCCACGCCACCGGGCTTCCGACCGAAGCAGTTCGAAGCCGCCGTCAAGGCTGGCAAACACGTGTTCATGGAAAAGCCCGTCGCGACCGATGCGGCTGGCGTTCGTACGGTGCTCGCCGCGGCCGAAGAGGCCAAGAAGAAAAACCTCGGCGTCGGTGTCGGCCTTCAACGCCGCCATCAGCCCGTCTACCTGGAAACAATCAAGCGTCTGCAGGATGGCGCTATTGGCGATATCCAACTCACCCGCGTGTACTGGAACGGCCAGACACCGTGGGTGAAGCCGCGCGCCGATTTAGAAAAGATGTACGGTCGCCCGTTGACCGAAATGGAGTATCAACTTCGCAACTGGTACTACTTCACTTGGGTCTGCGGCGATCATATCGTCGAGCAGCACATCCACAACATGGATGTCATCAACTGGCTCAAGAACTCACACCCGGTCAAGGCCAACGGCATGGGCGGATGCGAAGTGCGCAAGGGCGCCGACTACGGCGAGACCTTCGATCATCACTTCATCGAGTTCGAGTACGCCGATGGCTCGCGGATGTTCAGCCAATGCCGCCATATCCCTGGCTGTTTCAACAGCGTGAGCGAACATGCTCACGGCACCAAGGGAACGTGCAACATTGGTGCAGGCCAAATCAACCTCGCTGGCAGCAGCGATGCCTGGAAGTTCAAAGCCGACAAGGGGACCAAGAGCAATCCGTACGACATTGAGCACGATGACTTGTTCGCCAGTATCCGTAGCGGCAAGCCGATCAACGAGGCTGTCGCCGGAGCCCACAGCTCGATGACCGCGATTCTTGGCCGTATGGCTACCTACAGCGGCAAAGAACTCACCTGGGACTCGGCGATCAATTCGCAGATCGCGCTCGTGCCCGAGGTGTTGGCCTTCGACGCTCCTGCTCCCACGCCGCGGCGTGCCGTGCCGGGACAAACGTCGGTGGTGTAAGCGCCTCGTATTGCCCTATTATTGTCTCTGCGATGGGTCTAAAACCCTCGCCTTCAGGCGAATCCTTCAGGTTTTAGCT
>CAYLYE010000024.1:0-40820 GCA_964387325.1 uncultured Planctomycetaceae bacterium | reverse complement strand
CGGCCGCGGTGAGAACTCCTTTTAGACGAACAATAACTAAGTCATTCATCAAAAAGGTCTGAATGTCCTTCGGACCGCGGCCCATGAACTCTTGTTCAAAACCTGAGATCCCTTGACATATCAGGGCTTCCATTTCACCGATCGTTTTCATAGGCGACTCCGACATTGCTCGCACACGAAACCATCGAGAGTTCTCGAACATGACACCGGTGTACGACTTAGTGAGAGTTGCTAAGCTCCCATGACTGATGTGCAGTCATTGTAGTTGATCGTTAAGGAGAGCAAATGTGTCAAACGAGAAATAAATTGAGATTCATCATTGCAATCGCAAGCGAAGGGCATATGATTGAGCCAGTCGAGGTGAGAAGAGTTTAAGTCTTTGCCTTGACGTGTTCGGAAAACTACATAAAGCGCAAACCAGCTTGATGCGGGTGGGCGCGTTAAACGAGTGAGCCGACGCGATGGAATACCTCTGGGTGTTCCGCCGCGTCGGCTTTTTTCGTGCCCTGATGGTGCAAGCGTCGCCGGATGCGCTGTGGAGAACGACGTAATGAGTCAGACCAATTCAACCGTTGCCCAACAAATCGCCACGGCGGTCAGCAACTTTCAGCAGGAATGCACTGGGCACAAACCCAAAGCGGTCAGCGTCGTTCTGAGTGCAGACACGCTGGTGATCACGCTGCACGGAGCACTCTCGCCTGCTGAACAAGCGTTGTCGAAAACGGCACTCGGCGCGGCGCAGGTCCAGGCATTTCATCGTCAGTTGTTCGCGAATTCGTCCGAGGCATTGCGTCTCGAGATCAAGCGTATCTCAGGCCGCGAAGTTCAACAGGCAGTTGCCGAGGTGGAACCTTCCACCGGTTCTATCGTCCATGCGTTTACGACCGGCACGGTGGTGCAGGTCTATTTACTCACAATCGACACTTCCCCGGCCGTTGCCGGCAAGATTCCGTCTGTTGCTCCTATGAAATAAGGAGATTTCATCCATGTTGGTGCTATCCAGAAAGACACTAGAAGCGGTGGTCATCGGAGATCCCGACCACTTCGAACGGATGCTGAAGGTCACGGTGCTCGATATCAAAGGGGGCCGTGTCCGTCTGGGCTTTGAAGTTGCGGAGGATATTCCTGTCCATCGCAGTGAGGTTTGGGAACGCATTCAAAAAGGCGTTCTGCCCGGGCAAGTCACGCTCGATGTCCAGTAATCGTGCTTAGTGTTGAGTGCTTTGTGTGGACTGATCCGCGCAGAGTTACGGCCCCCTTGTGGGGCATTCGTTCAAGTTCTTTGAAAGGAGTCTTGCTCATGATTCGAAAACTATTGTCCTTGGCGATCATTGCCGCGGTCTTCACGTTGGCCATCGGCAGCTCAGACGCCGAGGCACGCTGTCGTCGCCGTTGTCACCAGCCCCGTCATTGCCATAGCGGTGGCTGTAACAGCGGTAGTTACCAAATGTCCAGCAACCAGGCAGCATGTGCCCATTGCAGTCCGTAATGCAGGTGCGATGTGCGTACTCGACGTGCATCACGCATGACCAACCGGTGTCCTGCTCAGTTCCGCAGCCATGGGTGGAGTAGGTAACTGCTCCACCCCAACCGGTCTCAGGTTTCTCAGTAGCTACGAATTCCATGCATCCGCCTCCCCGGGCGACCACAGAAAGACGGAGGATTCTATGCGTACGACATTCATGCTCGCCGTAGCAGCGCTGTTGATCGGAGCGATTTGCTTCGCTGCCGACAAAGCTGCTACGAAGTCGACCGACACAACCGCCGTGAGCATTCCACTCACGCCGCAACAGTCGGCTGACGAAGTCCAAATTCGACAAACGAACGACGCCTTTGCAAAAGCATACGGCGCGGGCAATGCCAAGTCGGTCGCGGCCCATTTCACGATCGACGCCGAATATGTCGACGAACTTGGCAACGTCTGCCAAGGTCGCTCGGCGATCGAGGATTCGTTCACCGACTACTTTGCCGGCAACCCAGGCGTCACGATCGAAGTGAACATCGATAGCTTGCGGTTTATCAGCCCCGGCGTCGCTGTCGAAGATGGCTACACGACCATCACACGCAGCGAGAATCAACCGTCGGTCATGAGTCTCTATACCACGGTGCATGTGAAGACTGAAGGCCAATGGCTCGCCGCCAGTGTGCGCGATCATGCTCCAAAGGATCGTCGTCAACATCGGGCTCAGCTCCAACAGCTCAACTGGCTGATTGGCGATTGGGTCGACGAAGGGGACGACTCGCTCGTGACTTTCTCGTGTAAGTCGGTCGATCACGATAACTTCCTGCTCCGCACGTTCACGATTCAAGTCGCGGGTCAAGAGACGATGAGCGGCACACAACGGATCGGTTGGGATCCGCTGACCGGCAAGCTGCGTGCGTGGATTTTCGACTCAGAAGGCGCGTACGGCGAAGGGCTCTGGCATCGCGACGATGACGGTTGGATCTTGAAAGTCGTCGGAGTCACAGCCGACGGTCAAGCGTCGTCTAGCACGAGCATCTACACCTATTTGAGCGATCACAGGATGACCTGGCAGTCCGTGCATCAAGAGATTGGCGGCGTGCAACAACCTAATAGCGCGGTTGTCACCATCGTTCGACAAGCGCCATCGCCCGCGGCGGATATTGTCGACGATCGCAAATAAGTGATGCCATTCGCTCAAGGCTCGCGCGTTTAGTCGCGATGTTTTTAGCTCACAACGTTCAACTAACTCGGAGATGATAGTCATGAAATACACAACATGGCGAGCCACACTCATGTGCGGCCTCGCAGTTTCACTCAGTTCGGTCGGCCTGCTCGCCTACAGCGCGGCCGGGGCAGTTGAGATCGCCCAACTCAAAGTTGGCGGCGAAGGCAAGGGAGATGGCGGAGGCAATCGCGGTAAAGGCGGTGGTGGTGGCAATAAGCAAGGTCCTGCGGGCGGCGGCGCGCAGGGCGGCGGATCATCCTTTCGCGGTGGCAAAACTCCACAGTCGAACAACGGCAGTCGTCTGCAAGTTCCCACGAGAGTGCAGACGCAGCAACCGCTCAATGCTGGTCAACCGCTAAACATCAATCGCGCGCCGTCGCTCAATCGGCCGACCTTTCAGCAAACGCAAAAGCCTGTCGTTAACCCACAAATCCAAGGCCAAAACGCTGTCGGCACGCAATTGAACTTGCCCGGCTCGAATATTCGTGGCAATGCCGGTGTGCGTAATAACTCTGGTGTCGGTTCTACGTTGAATCTCAACGCCGGTAACGCGGCGGGTATCAACCATCGGCCGTACGCAGGGAACACCATCAACCTGGGTGGCCGTAGCATTCATGTCGGTAGCAACGCCTATCAACCGGCCTACTCGCGTCACTCAGGCTATCATGGCTTTTGGAATGGCAACCGCGGATACGGTGTCGGCTCGGGCGTCGTGAACAATCTTGGCTACGGCCAAGGTTCAACCTACGGGAATCTCGGCGGCTATGGTTCTGGCTGGGGCTTGGGGCTGGGTAGTAATCTCGGCTACAACAATGGTTACAGTTATGGCAACGGTGGCTACGGTGGGTATGGCTATCAGCCATTTGGCTGGGGCCTCGGGGGCTGGGGTCTTGGCTCGCTGATGTACAACAGCGGATATCTTGGCTACTCGAATCCGTATTACAACAATTCGGTCTCGTCGGTCTACAACTACTCGCAACCGATTCCGGTGTCGTATAACACCGCGTACCAAGTTGCTCAAGCCGATCCCAACTCGGCTGACGAGCTGTTGAACGCGGCCGATGCGGCTTTCCAGCAGAACGATTTCGACAAGTCGCTCGACCTTGCCAATCAAGGGATCAGGCAGTATCCCGACGACGCCGTCTTTCATGAGTTCCGCGCACTCGTGCTGTTTGCCCGAAGTGATTATCAACAGGCCGCTGCGGCGATTCACTCGGTCTTGGCCATCGGTCCAGGCTGGGATTGGACCACACTCAGCAGTATGTACTCCAGCGTCGACGTCTACACGGGTCATCTTCGCGCGTTGGAAGCATTTACGAAAGCAAACCCACAAGACGCCGGCTCTCGGTTCTTGCTTGCGTATCACTATCTCAGCTGCGGATACACGGCCGATGCTGCTCGCCATTTGACACAGGTCGTCAAGCTGATGCCGGCCGATCGGATCGCGGCGGACGTGTTGCGAATGATTGCGGCTCCGGCGACGAACGCAACGCCCGGGGCAACACCGACCCCCGCGCCGAAAGTGTCGTCGTCGACGGTTGCGAACACCATGCCGATCAACCCGATGCTGTTGATTGGCTCGTGGCAGGCTGCCAGGCCCGATGGCTCGGCTTTCCAACTCAAGTTAACCGACGACGCGATGTTCACGTGGAGCTTCACGGCCAAGGATCAAAAGGCTCAAGAGTTCGGCGGGACTTACTCGCTCGATAAGAACATTCTCGCGCTGGAGCGCAAGGATGGCGGCTCGTTGATCGCCCAGGTATCGCTCAGCGGCGATAGTAAGTTCAATTTCACGTTGCTCGGCGCGCCGAGTGACGACACCGGACTCGACTTTCACAAGTAAACAACCACGGGGCTCTACGTCCTTTGATGGAGCGATGTGACATGTCGAGTCTTGGTTTTCTGTCATTGTTCGCGGCCCTGACGTTGGGCGTCTTCGCCTTCGAAGCTGAAGCGTCTGACGCCTGGACCAGCGAGAAAACTGCGTTCGTGGCCCTGCTGGGTGTGGCCATCGTTTCCTTTGCCGGAAGCATGGTGCAAAAACCGTCACTCATGTGGCAGGTGCTCGACGAACTGCAACGCAAACCGTTTCAGCGCCCTTCTCAACAGCCGACCCACGGCACAAATGGAGAACTCCATGATTGAAACGACTCACGGTCGGCATCAGGTCGACAACGTGTCACGCGAAGACCTCGTGACACTGCTCAACGAAGACCTTGCTGGCGAGTATCAGGCAATTATCTCATACGTGGTTTACTCGCAGGTCATCAAGGGGGCTCAATATATGAACATTGCGGCCGAACTTGCCAAGCACGCGACCGAGGAGCTTGAACATGCCCTGATAATCGCCGGGCAGATCGACTATCTCGGCGGCATGCCACTGGTCGTACCGAAGCTCGTCAAGACATCGGCTCGCGCGGAAGACATGCTGCGATTCGATCTCGATGCCGAAAACGAGACGATCGCACGGTATCGACAGCGTGTACTGCAATGCGAGCAACTGGGCGAGTACGCCCTAGGCGAGCAAATTCGCGGAATTTTAGTCGACGAACAAGACCATCAGGTGGCGCTTGCCGCCGCCCTAGGAGTCGAGGTCCCCGACGTCACGGCCCTCGGCGAACTGCCGTTCTCCAGCGTGCGACAAATTCAGTCGACACGCGCATAGCCAACCATGGCACAATCACCCGCAATCTACGAACTACCGCAACTTACTTAAGGAATCACGATCATGGATTGGGAAGATCGCCGCGATAGACATCTTCTCGCTTAGCGTGCCAAGCTTGTCGACCACGCTCAAACGAGGCGAGACGCAAACTGTCTCGATCGACATCACGCGTGAAAAGGATTTTGACCAGGACGAGGCGCTCGAGTTTGGCGACATGCCGACCAGTGTGACGCTCAAGCCAGCCGCTGCTCCGGTCATCAAGCATGGCGAAGGCGTGGCCCAATTGACCCTTAGAGGCGTGAACGACGTTTCGCTCGGTAATTTTACTATCCGTGTAACTGGTCATCCGCGTCAATTGGTGTACTGAAACTCGCTCTCGACAGGTTCGAGACGTGCCGGACGGATCGATACCCCCAAGCGCAATTGCGCTTGGGGGAGCACGTCATTGCGGTCCCGATATCAACCTTCGCCTCACAACGGGCGAGGGAAGCCGTGGCATGGTGCCTGGGCTAGCAGGGCCGTGACGCTTACAAGAGAAAAGGATTTGCCATGACTCAAGCCCATGAAGAGAAGAAGCCCGCTTCGCACACAGTCCCCGACGAGAAGAAGGCGGTGTCGATGAACATGCGCGAAGGCCAGGTCGTGAGCATGACCGGCGACAAGCTGGTGATGACTAACAAAGAGGGCAAGCAGTTCACTCGCACCGTGGCCAAGGACGCGACGGTCACATGCGACGGACATGCTTGCAAGTCGGAGAATATCAAGGCGGGACATAAGGTCCGCTTTACGACGCATGCTGACGATCGCAATATCGTTACGTGTGTCGAGTATCTCGACAAGCAGGCCGAGTTCGCCAGTTGCAGCTAATGTTGCTTGGCGATCTCGAACCGCATGACTGACTCGTCGGGCATGAGGCCTCAAGGCGCGTGTCCGGCGACGTCAGCTCTCGGGCTATGCCTGTAAACCGTTAACCGTGGGGCATTATCACTGCTAAAGGAGAAGGTCATGTTAGGAACGCTATTGTTAATCTTGCTGGTGTTAATGCTCGTGGGCACAGTGCCCAGATGGCCACACAGTCGCGATTGGGGATATTACCCAAGCGGTGGATTGGGCCTCGTGCTGATTGTGGTCGTCGTGCTCGTGTTACTTGGTCATGTTCGTATCGGTTGATTGCCTCGATGGCCTACTCTTGTTGCTGATTGGAATATTGCCATGAAGGGATTCATTTTGTTGCTATTCATTTTAGCAATCATCGTAGGCGGTGTCGGCTATTACCGTGGCTGGTTCACCGTGACCGGAGGTCGCGAGGCCGATGGCGATCAGATGGACGTGAGCGTGAAGCTCAATCGGGACAAAGTCCAAGCCGACGTCGACGCGCTCGACTCCCGGGCCCAGGAATTGGGCCGAGACGCACAGAAGGGCATAAAGCAATTTGGCAACCGTGCGGGAGACCCGACCAACCCGCAGCCGAAATAGACCAGCGTTTGCTGCCGTTCGATCGCGATAAGACTTCTTCAGCGCATCTTCCTGCCCCAGGTGACCAATGGATACAACTCTGCCGTCCCGCTCGAGGCCAGCCCTTGGCGACATTGAACGAAGAGTAAACGAGATGCGGCGCAATACGGCGCTTGGTAGCGGTCGCGCAAAATAGATGTCGAATCGGTTTGAAATGGCGATGTAACACGAGAAGCAGCTTGCTTTCTGCCGAATTTGTCGTAGAATGAACCACGCCCCAGACAAGACATCGGAAGACTCACTGAAGAGCAACTCGGTACGTCCGAGAGGCTAGTTAATAAGTAAGCCGACGTGGTGAAATACCCTTGAGGTGTTCCGCCACGTCGGCTTTTTTCGTGGCTTGATCGCGAGCCAGTCGCGAGCTAGCTGCAGTTGGGAGCTAACATGGCTGCGTCTGGCTGGTTTTGGCAACGTCTCTACTGCATGCTCCATGGTCATCGCGCGCTGACAAACTGTGCAACGTACAGCTCAATCATGCCCAACGGACTTGTGCGCGACCTGCGTTATTGCCTCGCTTGCGACAGTCCGGTGTGGATTGTGCATCCCCTGGAAGATGTCGCGCCCGAGCTGCCTCTGGAGTGGCGAAACCCGCGGTAATCAATCCCTTCGAGATTCACCCCCTTTGTGAACGGAACTCACCATGAAATCTAAAGCAGGCGTTTGGATCGACCACAAGCAAGCTGCAATCGTGCTGTTGACCGACTCCGGTCCAGAAGTCAAACGGATCAAGACCGTGGATAAGTCGCCACGAGCGGCCAACGGCGCTCGCGCAAGGCACACATACACACCGAACGACTTTGTTCCCGAGGACCGTCGTGAGCGGAAGTTGATCGAGGATCGCAAGAAGGTGTTTGAGCAGGTGCTGGCCAATGTGCGCGGTGCCGACGCGCTGTTGATCCTTGGTCCCGGGGAGGCGAAGGTCGAGTTTCGCAAGCACATCATGGCCAAGAAACTGCGTGGACTGTCGCTCGAAGTCGAAACGACCGACAAGCTCACCGACCGTCAGTTGATCGCCAAGGTGGGCGAGCACTTCGCCAACGCCAGTAAGCCCCACAAGAAGGTTGCCGTTACCACCTCGACCAAACGGACTGTAAAAGCCGCACCGGTCAAACGGACGAAGAAGTCGAAGAAATAGCCATCACACTCGGCCAGCAACCTTTGACCCGAATCCGTTCCCCCCTTTTTTTCAGGAGTCAGTCTCATGTTACGCATGGCCCTCATGTTTTTGATCATAGCCCTCGTAGCAGGCGTGCTTGGTTTCACCGGCGTTTACGTCGCCGCGGCCGAGATTGCACGCATCCTGTTCTTTGTCTTCATCGTGTTGTTCTTGATCAGCTTGGTGACGCACGGTAGTCGTCGCATGATCGGTTAGCGCTGATCACGCGCCGACGTTTGCGTTTTTTGTGATTCCGCCCTGGTTTACCAGATCGTGTCTCACCCCGGACGAAGCCTATCGAAACAGCAGCACCTAATGAAGGACCGAATCCGCCGTTTGATATCGTGGCAAAAACGCACTTGTAACGAACGTATGCCGCAAAAATCGGCCGACGAGTTGCCGCTCCGTGGTGATTTGTTGAGTGTCGACCAACTCGAACGGCATGCTCGTATCATCGCGGGAACGCACCAACTCGCGGCGGGGCGCTCGGCCGACAAGTTGCTGCCCCGCTTGGCTGAGAACGAACGAGTGTTGGTTGACACCTACGATCTCATCACTGCAGCGATGAAACGCGATCGTCGCATTTCGCCTGCTGCCGAGTGGTTGCTCGACAACTTCTATCTGATCGAAGAGCAGATTCGATCGACCCGGCGATTGCTGCCCCGCTCGTATAGCGGTGAATTGCCCCGCTTGCTTAACGGCGCCACGGCGCAATACCCCCGGGCCTATGCGATTGCCCTTGAACTCATCTCGCACACCGACGGTCGCGTCGACACCGTAGCACTCGATGGGTTTGTGGCCGCTTATCAGTCCGTCACGCCGCTCAAGTTGGGCGAGCTTTGGGCGTTGCCGCTGATGCTGCGACTGGCGCTGATCGAGAACCTGCGGCGAGTCGCGGCTCGCATTGCGCGAGGCCGAGCTGATCGTGACTTGGCGGCCGATTGGGCCGAGAAGATGATCCAGACCGTCGAACATAGTCCGACGGAACTCGTAATTGTGCTGGCCGATCTCGCTCGCTCTAAGCCAATGTTATCGGGCGCGTTTCTGGCCGAACTCACTCGGCATCTCCAGGGTCAGAACCCGAACTTTGCTTTCGCCAATAGCTGGCTCGAGCATCGCTTAGCCGACCAGGGGCTAACGACCGAAGTGCTCGTGCTGGCCGAGGGACAGTCGCAGGCCGCGGACCAAGCCTCGGTGGGAAACAGCATCACGAGCCTCCGCTTCTTAAACGTGAACGATTGGCCGAAGTTTGTCGCGGCCCAGAGCCTGGTCGAGCAAACGCTGTGTGGTGATCCGGCCGGTGTGTATGCCGAAATGGACTTTGCCACGCGCGACCGTTATCGCCATGCAGTCGAGGCGATTGCCCGGCGGTCGCTGTACTCAGAATACGATGTGGCTCATCGCGCCGTTCAACTTGCACAGACCAAGGCGGTCGACCTCATCGATGGTCGGACGACTCACGTGGGTTATTTTTTGGTCGATCGTGGCCGACCCGCCTTGGAACGGCTCGTCGACATGCGATTCACGCCATCGGTGATGATCGAGAAGGTTCGGCGAACATTCCCGCTGTTCCTCTATCTGCTGGCAATCTTTATCGCATCGTGTGCGTCGCTTAGTTGGCTAATTTGCGCGTGCGATGTGACTTCGCTCGAATGGCATTGGCAACTGGCGATTGCGATTCCGGCCGTCTGCTGTGCGGTACAACTGGGTGTCGCGCTTGCCAACTGGTTGACGACGATGGTGATGTCTCCCCAATCGCTACCACGAATGGACTTTCGTCAGGGGATACCGGCTAGTTGTCGGACCTTGGTCGTTGTGCCGACGATGCTGTCGGGCGTGGCGGCTGTCGAACGGTTGCTCGATAGTCTGGAAATTCGCTTCCTCGCTAACCGCGAAAGTCATCTGCACTTTGCCTTGCTTACCGACCTGCTCGATGCTCCAACCGAAACGTTGCCTGGCGACGCGGACCTGTTGCGACTCGCCCGAGAGGGGATCGAAGCATTGAACGAAAAGTACGCCTCTGAGACGGGTGACATTTTCTTTCTTTTGCATCGCAGTCGACGTTGGAACGAACAAGAGAACGTCTGGATGGGCTACGAACGCAAGCGCGGCAAGCTGGCCGACCTCAACGCAACTTTGCGCGGCGCTCAAGGACGGTTCGCCGAGTTGGTTGGCGATTTGGCGGTACTCACGAAGGTACGGTTTGTCATCACGCTCGATACCGACACTCAGCTACCGCGCGACGCTGCTCGTGAGATGATCGAAGCGATGGCCCATCCGTTGAATCGTCCGGTGCTCGATTCGTCGTGCAGTCGCGTGATCGATGGCTACGCCATTTTGCAGCCCCGCGTGGGCGTCAGTTTGCCGAGCGCACAGCGTTCCTGGTTTGTCCGGTTCTGTGGCGGCGATCCCGGCATCGATCCCTATACCCGCGTGGTTTCGGATCTTTATCAAGATTTGTTCGAAGAAGGCTCGTTCATTGGCAAGGGAATTTACGACGTTGATTCGTTTGAGCAGTGCTGCGGCGACTTTCCCGAGAACGCCATCCTGAGCCACGACTTGCTCGAAAGCTGCTTTGCGCGCTCGGCCTTGTTGAGCGATGTGATCTTGTATGAAGATTATCCATCGAGCTATCTGGCCGACGTGGGGCGACGGCATCGCTGGATGCGGGGCGACTGGCAAATCGCGGCTTGGTTGCTTCCGCGTGTCAAAGGCCTTGTCGCTTGCAGCGTGCGAAATCCGATCTCGGCGCTCTCGTGGTGGAAGATATTCGATAATCTCCGCCGCAGCTTGGTTCCGCCCGCGATGCTAGCGCTGCTGCTGGTCGCGTGGTTCGCTGGCTCGTTCACGACTGCACTCGTGGCCACGATGTTTGTGGTGGCCGTCGTGACATTGCCGACGATTCTGAACGCCATGGTGGATCTGGCCATCAAGCCCACCGACCTGCCGATCACAACCCATCTTGTGACGACGACACTCTCGCTCGTCCGTCCGTTGGCTCAAATAGCGATCACGCTAATTTTTGTGCCGTTTGAAGCGTTCATCAGCCTCGACGCCATCGTACGTACCACGATCCGCGTTCATTGGACCCGACGCAAGCTGTTGGAATGGACCACGGCGAGCGAAGGGGACCGCAGCACTCGTTCCGACCTGATCGGCTTCTGGCGCGCGATGATGATCGCACCGGCAATAGCTACTGCGGTGACAATATGTCTGGCGCTGCTCCACGTCGAAGTGCTCACGTTCGCCTGGCCGCTGCTCGGCTTGTGGTTTGTGTCGCCGGTCATCGGTTGGGGCTTGAGCCGTACCATTGCACCCCACGCGGTCAATCTTTCGTCGGGACAAAAGCTGTTTTTGCGGCGCATGTCGCGAAAGACGTGGCGGTACTTCGAGACCTATGTCTCGGCCAATGACAACTGGCTGCCGCCAGATAACGTGCAGTTCAACAGTGGCGAGTTGATCGCCTCACGCACGAGTCCCACGAACATCGCAATGGCGTTGCTCGCCGACTTGGCCGCGTATGACTTCGGCTATCTCTCGGTTGCCCGCCTCGTCGAGCGGACACAGAACACCTTTGGCACGTTAGCCAAGCTGGAACGCTATCGAGGCCACTTTTACAACTGGTATCACACCCGGACGCTGGCGCCGCTCGCGCCACGCTATGTGTCGACGGTCGACAGCGGCAACTTGGTAGGTCAGTTGCGCGTGCTTGCGAGTGGGCTCACCAATTTGGTTGATACCGAGATTGTGCCACGGCAGATCTTTCATGGCCTGCGCGATACGTTGTCGGTGTTGCTCGAAGAGTCACTCGCTTATCAGCGGGCTGGCAACGAGCTCAAGTCGCCACATATCGACGGCAATACCCTTCGCACGATCGAGCGGCAGATCGAAGAACTCGATCGCCAGTTGGGCTCGTTAAGTGCCACGGCCGCGATTTTGCCTCGGCTGATCGTGTTGGCTGCCGAGTTGCAAACTACGCTGACCCAACACGACGAACTGCGTTGGTGGGCAGCCGCGTTCGAGCGATCTTGCGTCGAGCATCTGGCCGATACCCGCTTGCTTGCCGCATGGGTCATGCTGCCGCCGGCACCCGAGGGGACGTGGACTCTGGGTTCGCCCGAGCATGTGCAACGCCTGAGTCAATTGCGGCTCCAACTCATCCAACTCGACGCGATACCAACCTTGCGGACGGTTGCCGAACTGCCGGACTCTCTCGCGCCGCTGTTGGACGCACTTCGGGTGAACCTGGCCTCGGCGAACGGCGACCAGCCCGCGAGCACCTCGGCGACGAGCGACTGGTTTGCGCAGCTCTATCAAGCGGTGAATGAGTCGTCAAAGCATGCCGCGGCGCGGATTCGGTCGTTGGAGCAACTCGCCATTCAAAGTCTTGAATTCGCAGACATGGACTTCGGGTTCTTACACCAAAAGTCGCGCGAGCTGTTTGCGATCGGCTACAACGCCAGCGAGAACCGCCTGGACGGTGGTTGCTACGACTTGCTCGCCTCGGAAGCCCGACTGGGGAGCTTTATCCTGATCGCGCAAGGAGACCTCGGCCAAGAGCATTGGTTCGCTTTCGGACGACTGTTGACGAATGCGGGCGGTTCTCCGGCGTTACTCAGTTGGAGTGGCTCGATGTTCGAGTATCTGATGCCCTTGCTCGTGATGCCAACCTACGAGAACACCTTACTCGATCAAACGTACCGAGCAATGGTGCGTCGACAGATTAACTATGGCCGACAACGGGGCGTGCCGTGGGGCATTTCCGAATCGGGCTATAATCTCGTCGATCTACATTCCAATTATCAATACCGTGCCTTCGGTGTCCCAGGCCTGGGGCTCAAGCGCGGACTCGCCGAGGACTTGGTGATCGCGCCGTATGCCACGGCCTTGGCGCTGATGGTCGTGCCTGATGCTGCGTGTCGCAATCTCGAAAGGCTCGCTGCGGATGATCGTGTGGGCGGTTATGGTTTTTACGAAGCGATCGACTACACTCCGTCGCGATTGCCGCCGGGCGCAGACAGTATCACCGTGCGACAATTCATGGCCCATCATGCCGGCATGAGTCTGCTGTCGTTTGCCTATGTGCTGCTCGACAAGCCAATGCAGCGACGCTTTGCCGCCGATCCGATGCTCCGAGCGGCCGATTTGTTGCTGCATGAACGCGTCCCCAAAGCCGCTGTCCCCGTCTTCCCTCACGCGGCCGAGGCGAATGTGACCCGCAGTGTGTCGGCCGCAGAGGCCGGCATGATGCGCGTGTTTACCGATCCTAGCAGCTCGGTCCCCGAGACGCATCTGATCTCGAACGGTCAGTATCACATCGCCATCACTAGCGCCGGCGGCGGCTACAGTCGTTGGCGCGATCTGGCAGTCACACGGTGGCGCGAAGATCCGACGCGTGATTGCTGGGGCTCGTTCTGCTACCTGCGTGATCTTGACAGCGGCGCACTTTGGTCGACCGCGTGGCATCCGACAACAAAAACAGCCCGAGTGTACGAGGCGATCTTTACCCAATCTCGGGCCGAGTATCGTCGACAGGATGACCAGATCGAGACCCATACGCAGATCAGCGTCTCGTCGGAAGACGATCTCGAACTGCGGCGAATCACGCTCACAAATCGCTCCGACCGTCCGCGACGGATCGAGCTGACGAGTTATGCCGAGGTTGTGCTGGCCACCCAAGCGCAAGACGAATCGCATCCGGCGTTCAGCAATCTCTTCGTGCAAACCGAGCTCATTCGACCACGCAATGCAATCTTTTGCACTCGTCGACCACGCTCGAGCGAAGAGCATCCACCGTGGTTGATCCACATGATGACCACCACGGGCACCGCGATCGGCGAGACGTCGTTCGAGACCGATCGCATGCGGTTCGTGGGACGCGGTCGGAATCTGGCCACACCACGCGCGTTTGATCAGCCGGGCCAACTATCGAACACCGCCGGGGCGACACTCGATCCGATCGTGAGTATTCGGCATACCCTGCTGATCCAACCGAACGAAACCGTCCGGGTTGACATGCTCTCTGGCGTGGGCGAAACACGCGCGGCGATCGTCGCTATGGCCGAGAAGTATAGCGATCCCAATCTCGCGGATCGTGTGTTTGAGCTAGCCTGGACGCGCGGCTTGATCATGCTGCAACAGTTGAACGCTTCGGAGACCGATGCCCAGGCGTACGGTCGACTGTCGGGTTCGATCATTTACGCCTCGGCCCTCCGGCGTGCAAAGGCAAGCATATTGATTCGCAATCGTCGCGGACAGTCGAGCCTGTGGGGGTATGGTATCTCGGGCGACTTGCCGATCGTGCTGGTGCGAATTCGCGATGCCGACAAGATCGAACTCGTTCGACAAGCGGTGCAAGCGCACGCCTATTGGCGTATGAAGGGGCTCGTCGTAGATCTTGTGATTTGGAACGAGGACGACTCGGTTTATCGTCAATCGCTGCAAGAGGCGATCATGGATGTCGTCGCCGCGAGTCCCGAGGCCTCGTTAGTGGACCGACCGGGGGGCATTTTTGTGCGGCGCGGCGAGAAAATGTCAGACGAGGACCGGTCGCTGCTTCAGACCGTGGCCCGGGTGGTATTGCTCGACGACGCCGGCACACTGATCGAGCAAGTCGAGCGTCGTGCTCGACCCGAGGTTTCGATCTCGGCACTCAAGCCGGTCCGACGCCGCTTGGAAACGAACGTCACGCCCGAGCCGCCGCAGCGAGATCTGGCCTACTTCAACGGTCTCGGTGGCTTTAGTCGCGATGGTCGCGAGTATGTCACCATTCTCGCCGCGGGCGTAACAACCCCCGCTCCGTGGGTCAATGTCATTGCCAACGCTCAGATCGGCACCGTGATCTCGGAGAGTGGTAGCGCCTACTCTTGGGTCGATAACAGCCACGAGTTCCGGCTCACGCCGTGGCACAACGATCCGGTCTCCGACAGTTGCGGCGAGGCCATCTATGTGCGCGATGAAGAGTCGGGACGCTTTTGGTCTCCGTCGCCGTCACCGACTCGAGGCGCGAATACGTACATCGCTCGACACGGGTTCGGCTACAGCATCTTCGACTATTCCGAAGATGGCATCACGACCGAGTTGTGCATCTATGTCTCGATCGATTCGCCGGTTAAGTTCGCCCGGCTCAAGATAACGAACCGCTCGGGTCGGACGCGACAGTTGTCGATCACAGGCTATTGGGAATGGGTGCTTGGCGAGCGGCGAACGAAGACGTTGATGCACGTGATCACCGAGCAAGATCCGGTCACCGGAGCGCTGTTCGCACGAAACCCGTACAGCCCCGAGTTTGCCGAGAAGGTCGCATTCGTCGACTGCAGTGAGATGGCCCGAAGTTTCACGGGCGATCGAACCGAGTTTCTTGGCCGCAATGGTAGCCCGGCCAATCCCGCGGCCATGCGACGCACACGACTCTCGAATCGCACCGGAGCGGGGCTCGATCCGTGTGCCGCGATTCAAACGCAACTCTCACTCGACGATCGCCAAGAGCGAATCATTGTTTTCACGATCGGCGCGGCCAACGGTGACGACGATGCGCGCCGTCTCGTGCAGCGATTCCGAGGCGCGGGACACGCTCAGGAGGCGCTCCAAGGCGTGTGGCACTACTGGAGCCAAACGCTCGGCGCGGTGTATTGCGAAACGCCCGACCCGGCTGTCAACTTCCTCGCCAACGGCTGGTTGATTTATCAGACCCTCGCGTGTCGCATGTGGGCTCGCAGCGGCTTCTATCAATCGGGCGGCGCCTACGGTTTTCGCGACCAATTGCAAGACGCGATGGCACTAGTTCACGCTGAGCCGGGGTTGCTGCGTGAACATTTGCTCCGCGCGGCTGCGCATCAGTTCCGTGAAGGAGACGTGCAACATTGGTGGCATCCGCCGGGCGGACGCGGCGTGCGAACGCATTTCTCGGACGACTATCTTTGGCTGCCGCTGGCGATCTGTCGCTATGTGCAGGTCACCGGCGATTCCGGCGTGCTCCAAGAACAAGTGCCGTTTCTCAGCTCCCGCGAGTTGCATCCCGACGAGGAGGCGAACTACGATCTGCCGCAGGTCACCGACGATGTCGGCACTTTGTACGAACATGCGATCCGCGCTGTGGATCATGGTTTGACGTTCGGCACACACGGACTGCCGTTGATGGGCTGCGGCGATTGGAACGACGGCATGAATCTCGTCGGCCAACATGGTCAAGGTGAGAGCGTCTGGCTCGCGTTCTTTTTGTATGATGTGCTGACACAGTTTACCCGGCTGGCACAAAGCCGCGGTGACACCGCTACGGCCGATCGCTTGATCGTCGAGTCGGGACGATTAAGAGGCAATATCGAGCAGCACGGCTGGGATGGCGAGTGGTATCGGCGAGCCTATTTCGATGATGGCACACCGCTCGGCTCGTCTGAAAACGCCGAGTGTCAGATCGATGCCATCGCTCAAAGCTGGTCGATTCTCTCCGGCGCCGGAACCCAAGAACGGACGTCACTGGCGATGGATAGTGTCGACCGCCGCTTGGTGCGTCGCGATGCCAATTTGATCCAACTACTCGACCCACCGTTCGACAAATCGCAGCTCGACCCAGGCTATATCAAGGGCTATGTGCCGGGCGTGCGCGAGAACGGCGGCCAATACACGCATAGTGCGATCTGGACCGTAATGGCCTTCGCGGCGATCGGCGATACCGATCGAGCGTGGGAGCTGTTCGCGATGATCAATCCGGTGAACCATGGCGCGACGCCACAAGCAATCGGCACTTATCGAGTCGAGCCATACGTGATGGCAGCCGACGTCTATGCTGTTGGACCTCATGTGGGCCGCGGCGGTTGGACATGGTACACCGGCTCATCGGGCTGGATGTACCGGCTCATCACCGAGTCGCTGCTCGGCCTGCACCTTAATGTCGACACGCTTCACTTCACACCGCGTCCACCGCGCCATTGGCCGTCGTTCAAGATTCACTATCGCTATCGCGAGACTTTCTACCACATCACGATTCAAAACGGCGGCGACGGAACGACGATCCGGCGTCTGTCGTTGGACGGCATTGACCAGCCAGAACACGTCGTCCCGATGGTGAACGATAACTTGAGTCACGAGGTGTTCATCGAATTGACATCAAGGGTAATCGTTGCCTAGCCACGCTGATGCGACGTTCCCTGCCTCGTCAGTGGTCATCGCCGTTAGTCAAACCGCCGGCACACCGGTCATGAATGTGACCAGCGAATCGCTCGATGAGTTGAATGGGAGTGCCTTCCTCGACGCTGTGCTCGGCAGAATGGCTGCCTCGATGCACCGTCGAACTCCACGCTCGCTATTCTCAGCATCAGCGGTGACCAGAAACACAAGAAACAACCATCGAGAGGCGGAGTGTTGCGAGCTTGACATGAGTCGCGTCTAGGGCACAGTGATGAGCAACCGTAGCAGCTTCAAAATCGTCTCAGGCCCCGAGCCAGTCAATCATGGTGCATCGGCTACCCCAGTTATGGATGGCCGCAAGGGTTCCCGGGCTCAATCGCTGCTCAGACGTCAATGGGGCACTGATGTCAGCGTGTCGGCCGGCAAAAAGTCGATCGCGCCGGTCGAGACATCGTACATCGCGCCGACGATGAGCAGCCGCTCCTGCTGGATCAAACGGGCGAGCGTCTCGCTTTGTTGCGGGATCAACTGTACCACGTTCGCCACGTTCTGCCGCGCCACAGAGTCAATCAACGCGAGTTTCTCCTCGGGCTCCATCGAGGCAACTTGCCTGCTCGTATTAGGGTCGATCGAGCGCTGGATGTCGTGGACGATGTCGTCGAGGTGCTGGCAGCCCGTGGCTTCGGCAATGGTCTGAGTCGAGGCGTAGAGCTCGACCGAGGCGGTGACGGCGCCGCAGCGAGTGTGCCCCATCACCAGGATCAGCTTGGCCCCGGCCACCGCGCAACTGTACTCCATGCTGCCGAGCACCTTGGGGCTGAGCACGTTACCGGCGATGCGGATGCCAAAAATGTCACCCAGCCCCAGGTCGAAAATCAACTCGACCGGCGAGCGTGAGTCGATGCAGCTCAGCACGACGGCCAGCGGAAACTGCCCGAAGGCGGTGGCGTTCACCTGCCGACACAGGTCGCGCGAGAGATGCTGGCCCGTGCGAAACCGCTCGTTGCCACGCCGCAGCACCTCCAGCACGTCTTGAGGCGTGAAGCGCGTTTGCAACTCGCGCGTCGCGTGATCGTCGTAGAGAATGTGATCGGGGATTTGAAACTTGGGCCGAAAGCCGCGGACGCTCACCTGCACGCTACGTGCCGGCGCGGTCTTGTCCTTGAACTCGCGAATCAAGCTCAGCACGTCGGGATCAATGTAGGCCGTGTCCTGCGCGTCGAGCAGCAGGTGTCCGCCGCGCGGCACGCTATTGAAGGCCCGCTCAAGTGCCGAGCGGTTCAAGAAGCTCACTTGGTTGGCCAATTGCACGTGCAGGATCTCGCCACCCAGGTGCTTTTCCACGATCTGTCGCAGCGGTCGGCGAAAATTGCTGCGGAGGATGAAGCTCAGGCTCGCGAGTAGGCCCAACAGCACGCCGATCACGAGGTCGGTCATCACGATCGACACGACCGTGATGACAAACGGAATAAACTGGTAACGCCCCTCGCGCCACATCTGCGTGACCAGCGCGGGACTGGCCAGCTTGACGCCCGTCACCAGCAAAATAGCCGCCAGGCAGGAGAGCGGAATTTGATTCAAAACCTGCGGCAGCAGCACGACGCAAATCAGCAGCAAGAAACCATGAAAAATCGCGGCGAGCTTGGTCTGGCCTCCCGCGTTGATGTTGACCGAACTGCGGACAATGACCGACGTCATCGGGATGCCGCCGAGACAGCCCGCCAGTATGTTGCCCACCCCCTGCGCCAACAACTCGCGGTTGGCCGGCGAGACACGCTGCCGCGGGTCAAGCTTGTCGACCGCTTCGAGGTTCAGCAACGTTTCCAATGACGCCACCGCAGCGAGCGTGATCGCCGTGCTGTACACCGCCAGATTCGACCATTGCGAGAAATCGGGCCACCGTAGAAACGCGAACAACCCCGACAGCGAATCCGCCACCGGCACCTGCACCAGATGGCTCGCGCCGATCGCCCATGGCGCTCCCCAGTGGTCGAAGAGCGTGTTGAGCCCCCATCCCATCAGCACCACCACGAGCGACGACAGCGATTTGAATCGCTTGAGCCCCGGCAGCTTGTCCCAATAGATGAGCAGGCCGACCGAAAGCAGGCCGATCGCCGCCGCGCCGTAGTGGATGTCTCCCACGACGGCGACCAACTCCGAGAACGTGTTCTCCTGGTCGGGCTGAAAGAAGGCCATTTCCCCCTCGGGGTCGGTGTCGCGCCCGAGCACGTGGGGAATCTGCTTCAGAATCAGAATCACGCCGATCGCGGCGAGCAAGCCTTTGATCACGCTCGACGGCACGAAGGCGGCAATGAGTCCCGCGCGGGCCAGCCCCAACGCAATCTGGATCGCGCCGGACACCACCACCGCGAGCAGAAAGGTCTCGAATGAGCCGAGCGTGGCGATCTGCGCGGCAACAATCACCGTGAGCCCCGCGGCGGGCCCCGACACGCTCGTATGCGAGCGGCTCAAGGCCCCCACGACTAATCCACCAACGATGCCGGAGAGCAAACCCGAAAACAGTGGCGCCCCCGACGCCAGTGCCACTCCCAAACACAACGGCAACGCAACCAAAAAGACCACCAAGCCGGCCGTCAGGTCGCTCCGCAGCGTGTCGCGGGAAAAGACCGGCGTGTGGGTATGCGGCATGGAATCGTCCTCCGTATCAGCCAGCGACAGCAGCTTCGCCATCGAAGTTAATGCCCCGATCTTACATTACAGGTTTGTAATGTATCGGGCAGTTTGGCCGATAACGGCGACTAAAAACAGGGCAATTCCCTTGCGATATCCCCTAAAAAAAGTGGAATGAGTGTGGGTGTCACGAGCCTGAGCCTGGATCTGGGGCTAGAGGGGCTTAAGCGTAAGTGTTGTGTCGAGGAATTGGCCGCAAAGATCGCAAGGCAACCGTAAATACAACCGGACCGCGCTCAGGCGACTAGACGGCTACCCCTATGAACCAGGGCAGTCCCAGCGAACAACTTCATAACACGACGAGGACAGAACGAATCAACGCCTCACGTCATCAATAGGCCGACCTTGCTTGGCCAAGCTATGTTGAGATGGGAACGGGTTCATCCGCTCATCAAAAGAGTCAGCCGGAAGATCACGCCGGGGATGAACCGGACGTCTAACCTTCACGATTTCCGAAGGGGCAAGCGAGCCACCCTCAGCTTCCCATTGCATCAAAACAAATTCATCAGGATCAAGCGTCATAACACAGCCTCCGTGAAAAAGGTGGACCGAGTTGGGACGATGATTACGCGCGAAGGGTGGCGTTTGTGCAACGGGCAAGAGTTAGAATTCTCCGAATTATTCCAAAATATTTATCACGCCTGCCTAGTCCTTAAACAAGCGAAGAATCTAAGGTGTCAGGAACCAACACTCTGATTTCAATCGCTCCCACTGAATTCGCTCACGCGATAATCTCGCGTATCACGTTGCCGTGGTCGATGTCGAGACGCTTGCGGCCGGGGATTTCCAACTTCCGCGAGTCGAGGCCGAGCTGGTGCAAGATTGTGGCGTGTATGTCGGTCACGTATCGACGATTCTCGACGGCATGAAAGCCGATCTCGTCGGTCTTGCCGTAGACGGTGCCACCCTTAATGCCGCCGCCGGCCATCCAGACGCTGAAACCGTAGATGTGATGGTCGCGGCCGTCGGAACCTTGCGTGCCGGGCGTGCGACCAAACTCAGTGGCGAACAGCACGATCGTGTCGTTCAGCAGGCCGCGCTGTTTCAAATCCTTGAGCAGGCCGGCGATTGGTTTGTCGACCGCGAGGCAGTTGCGCTCGTGGTTCTTCTTGAGTCCGCCGTGGGCGTCCCAGACCCCTGCCCCGCCGGCGCCGTGTTGCACTTGAATAAATCGCACGCCGCGCTCGACCAGCCGCCGCGAGGCGAGCAGCTGCATGCCAAAATCTTTCGTCTCGGCACGGTCCAGCCCGTACATCGACTTGATCGACTCCGACTCTTGCGCAAAGTCGAGCACCTCGGGGATCGATGTCTGCATGCGGAAGGCGAGTTCGTAGGCCTTGATGCGGGCCGTTAGGGCCGGGTCGTTCGGATACTCGACGCCGCGCAGCTTGTTCAGCTTGCCGACAAGGTCGAAGCCCACGCGCTGCTCGTCGAGCGTGCCGCTTCGGTCGGGCTTGCCGTAGTCGAGCGGGTTGGCTGGGTCGATCCGCAGCGGGATGGCATCGTGTTCGGGGCCGAGGTAGTGGCCATCTTTGGCGTTCCAGTACTCGCGTCGGCCCATCGAGACGAACTGCGGCAGGTTGTCGTTGAGCGAGCCAAGCCCATAGTGGGTCCAAGCTCCGAGCGTGGGATACTCGCCGTCGAGCATGTGTCGGCCCGAGTGAAACTGCGTCTGCGCGCCGTGATTGTCGTCGGTCGTGTAGAGCGAACGAATCACGGCGATGTCGTCGATCATGTCGCCGACATGCGGAAACCAATCGCTGACTTCAATGCCTGACTCGCCGCGCTTTTTAAAACCGACTTGCAGCGGGTACAGCTTGTTACGTTGCTGGCCATTGGCGTCGTTGATAACGGTGACTCGGGCGAGCTTGAGCTTCTCGGGGTCTTGCGAGTCTTTGAAGGGGGTCTCGGCGATGCTTTTGCCCGCGTACTGGGTGAGCATTGGCTTGGGGTCAAAACTCTCCATGTGGCTTACGCCGCCGTTCATGAACAGCCAGATGACGCTCTTGGCCTTGGGGGCAAAATGCGGCGCGCCGGTGGGCGGCTGCCAGTTCGCCTCGGGCGAGGCGTAGCCGTCGCGCGCGAGCATCGCGGCCAGCGCGACGCCGGTAAAGCCCATCCCCAGGTCGGTCAAAAACTCGCGGCGGTGCATGCCGGGGCAGTTGCGGTGGCGTACGTGCTGGTTCATGGCGAGTCTCGCAATCAATGGTCTTGCCGGAGGGACTGATCGACCCGTCCGATTATATCAAGTTTCGGAATTTCGTTAGCGAATGGTCACAAAATCGTTGTGGTTGAGCAAGGCTTCGACCAGCCGCACGCGGGCTTGCATGAGGCCGTCGGCACGCTTGGCCTGCTGGGCCAGCGCGCGCCACTGCTCAATCGCCGCTTGGCAGGTCGATAGCTCGTCGGCGGTCGGCTCGCCGCAGAGGATCAACCGCCAAGCCTGGGCAATAAAGGCCGTGTCGTCGCTTTCGCGGTCGGTGGCCCCGAGTCGCTCGGCAATTTTGCCCGCCATGCTCAAGGCGAGCTTGCTATTGGAGAGCGCGAGCGCTTGCTGCGGGACGATACTCTCGGTGCGGCGGTAACACTCCTGCACACCGGCATCGTCGAAGATCGAGAGAAACTTCTGATGATCGTTATGAGAGTGGACGAAGTACAGGCTGCGGCGCCGCGAACTCTCGTCGCCGACCGGTATCGATGGGCCGTACAGCGTGCGGTCCAACTCGCCGGCCAGATGCAGCAAGCTGTCGCGGACGACTTGCGCCTCCATGCGGACTGCGTTGCGCCGCCAGTAATAGCGGTTCTCGCTATCGTGCTTCACGGTCGCCTCGTCAGCCGCGGCACTCGATCCGCTCAGGCGATATGTCTGCGAAGTGACGATCAGCCGGTGAATGGGTTTCATGCTCCATGATTGGGCCACCAACTCGGTCGCCAGATAGTCGAGCAGCTCCGGATGGGTTGGAGGTTGCCCCTTGCGGCCGAAATCAAAGAGCGTGGGGACGAGTGGTCGGCCCATGTGCCGTGACCAAAGATGGTTCACCGCCACGCGCGCGACCAGCGGATGCCGCGGGTCGGTTAACCAGTTGGCGAGCGCCGTGCGTCGGCCTGTGCTGCTCGTGGGAAACGGCTTGCGGCGAGACGCATCGCTTTCGAGGTTCGACTCCATCGTCTTGAGTGAGCCCGTCAACTCGGCGAACGTCTCGCCGGGTTTCTCGGCCGCCTTGCGGGCCGTATCGAGAGCCGTTTTCGCGGTGGCGATTTTTTTGTCGGCATCGGCTTTCTTCTCGGGAGCGACTCGCAGCGCGTCGGACTCGGCCGTGGCCAGGTCGGCCTCGGCCTTGGCAATGGCCGCGGCCCGCTCGAGCTTGGCCGCCTCGACCATCAGGGCCGACTTGTTCTCGGGCGCGGGCTGTTGATGCGCAGCGCTCGTGGCTGCTGCGCGAGCTTTAAGCACCGCGGGGATCCGCTGGGCGTGAGCGAGTGACTTCTCGGCGGCGAGCAGAGCGGCCGCCGCCTGGGTCTGTTGCTGTTTGGCAGTCTCGACACTGGCCACCGGCGTCGCAGTCGTGTTGCTCCCGAGCGGCAACGTTCGCAGCTCGAACTCGTGGAACTGGGCCTGGGCATCGAACGTGATGAGTTCGATGGGGCCCGGGCGGCGCGGTGCTGGCAACGTGTAGCTGAGCAAACGCTGGCCGTCGACATGCATCGTAACGAGTTGGCCGCGGACTTGGATCGCCAACTCGATGAGCCGGTTCGACGGGACCTCGCGCGCGATCGCTGCCGCGGGGGGATAGCTTGCCTTGCCGCCGGCTTTGAGTGCGAGCTGCAATTTCCCGCCGGGGTTCATCCCACTCAGATACACCAGCACGTCGGCCTCTTTGTCGACATCGAACTTGATGCCCACCGAGCGATACTTGAGCCCACCGGTGATCGTGAACTTGGTGCGAGCTTCAAAGTCGACGGAGGGCCATTGCTTGAGCCGGATCGCCGACTGCACGGCCCCTTCTTCGGCTTGGGTCGCACCGGTCGAGGGGAACGTCCACTTGCCTGTGAGCACCTCCCAGCGATCACGCGGCTGATCTTTGAACAACTCCCGCGCGAGCACGACCGCGTCGGGCTTGATCTCGGCGGGCTGTTTCTCGGCGGACTTGGCGGCCGCCACGGCCTCGGCTTTTTGCAACTGCTCGGTGGCCGACTGCAGTTTCGCCTCGGCGTCGCGCAGGTGATCGGCGAGCACGTGCGGCTTGAGGCCCGGCTGATGCGCCTCGAGCGGCAGCGTGACCGGCTCGATCGCAAAGTCGTCGAAGGCCATAAAGCCCGGCAACTGCGGGACGATCGGCTTGTCTTTGTTGGGCTGGGTGTCATTGCCGCGAATATGCAGATACGTGGGCTGATCTAAATTGCAATCGAAGATGCGCGGCAGGCCGTCGCGTTCCAGGTCGGTCTCGCCGGGGACCAAATCCAGCCGCACTTGGTAGGGCTCGAAGAACGCGCGCAGCCGATAGTAATCAACCTGCGGATAGGGATCGTACTTGTGATCGTGACACTTAGCGCAGTTGAACGTGAGCCCCAGCATGCCCTTGGACATGTGCTCAATCACCTCGTCGAGCCAGGTCGTGCGATTGAACCGAAAATAGCTGCGGGCCAAGTATCCGGTCGCCCGCAGGCGTTGATTGTCGGTGGGGTACAACTCGTCGGCGGCGAACATCTCGCGCAGCATTTGGTCGTAGCCCTTGTCGGCATTGAGCGACTCGATGATCCAGTCGCGCCAGTGCCACATGTGCTTCTGACTGTTGCGGACCTCGGCACCCAGGCCCCACCAGTCGCTGTAGCGCCAAATGTCCATCCAGTGCCGCCCCCAACGCTCGCCGTAGGCGTCGCTCTTGAGCAGTCGGTCGACCACCCGCTCGTAGGCATCGGGGGACTTGTCGTTTGCGAACGCGAGCAACTCGTCGCTGGTCGGCGGCAGTCCGATCAGATCGAGATACACGCGACGCAAGAGCAGCGATCGCTCGGCCTCGGCTACCGGCTTGAGCTTGTGCTGAGTGTGTGCCGAGGCAATAAAAGCGTCGATCGGATTGCGGCTCCAGCGCGGATCGTCCACCTGCGGGACCTGCGGTCGCACCGGCGCACGGAACGACCAGTGATCGCGTGGATCGGCCTCGCGTTTCTCGTCGGCGGGGCCGGTCGCTCCCGAGTCGATCCATGCTCGAATGGCGGCAATCTCCGCCGGCTTGAGCGGCGAGCCGTCGCTCTCGGGTGGCATGCGGCTCTCGGGGTTCGGATCGCTGATCCGTTCGACGAGCCGGCTCATGCTCGCCTGCTTGGTTACGATTGCCGGGCCACTGTCACCGCCGGTCCGCATATCGGCCACGGTATCGAGTCGCAGAGAGGCCTCTTGTTTGAGCGCGCCGTGACACGACACACAACGTGCGGCGAGCACCGGCTTGACCTGCCGCAGGTAGTCGACCTCATCGGCCGCATGGGCTACGGTCGACAACAGTAGCCACGCGGCGAGCGCTAAACGCATTTTCGGCAGGTCCTTATGCAGGCTTCTTCAGGCGGGATGAATCGCATCGTTCACGGCAGCAGCGGAATCGGCGCACCCTTTCCGCTCTGTCCTGCTCTCTATGATAAACCCACCTGAATGCCAGCGGCAAGCGGAATGACACGTCCGGTCATCCAGCAGCTTAGGCACGCCGTGCCTGGGGCGAGCCAACATCGCGAACCGAGGCCGCGATCGATTTCGGGAACCGTATCGGCGAAAGAAGGGGCTTGTCGATCAAGGTGCACGACAGCATGTCAAGTACGGGGTGCGAGCAAGCACCTCGCGAAGCTTCGATCGGCGGTTGCGTGGCGATTGAGCACGATTCAAGGGGACACAGCGTTAGGGCCTTCGGCGAGCTTTTGTTCCTTAACGATCGGGCGGTACTTGCCTCGTCGATACGTTTCCGTGTGGCGAATGATTCGTTCTTTTTCCATTTCGCCATTGTCGAGTTCGACGGCGAGAGGCGTGTAACTATAGAACGTCACGATGGCGGTTTGCGGCTCGAGACGCACCTCGGGTGCCCAAGAGAGCGGTTGCGGCGACCGCCATTTCCATTCGCCGGGTTTGCTGTCGGGATACATCCACCGCGACTCCGCCTCGCCGCCCTGGGGGCGGTTCCAAGGCGTGGCGTCGAGCACCGTGCTGAAGCCCCAGTTGACGCCGTGCCAGCCGCCGGCAAACTCGCGCAGCTCGCGGCGCAAGATGGACGCATGGAGATAAGACTCGGCGGAATCGTCTCCGGTGATGACCTCCATCATGTCGTCGAGCGCGTCGAACGGCTTGGGCGGTTTGAGAAAATGCGATTCGATTCGGGGACAATCTTCAGGGGCCGGAAACTCAGCGTCTGCGGGCAACGCCCAGACAAACCCATTCGAGTTGGCCTCTTCCTTGAACACGTAGGCCCGGAGCACATGGCCGGCGCGCACGCGAAGTTCGGGAAACACGGTCAGCAGTTTGGCCGGGTCCGTACGACTTTTCGACCAACCGTTGGGAGTCTCCAGAGGCAGTTGTCCCAACTCCGATAGCCGCTCACGCCAGCGGTTGAGTTCCGCGGCCGTGAACTTTTTGACAACGGTTGCTTCGGTCGTCGCAGGCTGCGTATCGGCTTTGATGGGAGGCGGCGGCGCGTCGACTGCCGCGAGCTTATCCGGCTCCGCCGCCACCTCCAGTTGTGGGAGCATTTTTCGCAGCGCGGTCACGCCAGCCGCTGTTACGAGCGTCCCTTCGATGTTCAGATACTTTAGCTTCTTGCAACCGACGAGACTGGCCAAACCGGCATCCGTGATCTTCGACTCCGCTAGAAATAGCGATTCCAATTCGGTTATTGCGGTGAATGGCTCCAGCGCGGAGTCGGACAGCGGCACGCCCGACAACCCGAGTTGGCGCAAGTGCGGAAAGGCGACGAAATAGCGTGTCCAGGCGTCCTGAAAGCCCCGTTGATTGGTGGCGTCGATCATGATCACCGGATTGCCCGGCAGTCGATCGTCGTAGTGCACCAAAACGCTACCCAGCTTTTTCAGCTCGCTGAGGGCTTGTTGCGGCGAAAGCTTGAATTGCGAAGGGGACGCTTCAACAACCAGTTTGGGTAGCGCTTTGCGCAGCGCGGCGACTCCCTCGTTCGACACGCGCGTGCCACGGACATTGAGCGTTCGCAATTGCTTGTAGGCGGCGAGCTTGGTCAAGCCGGCGTCGCTGAGCGACGTCCCCGCCAGATTGATGCTCTTGAGTTCGGAAAACGGCGCGAGCAGATTCAGCCATTCGTCCTGAAACTCCGGATGGCCGGCGAAATCGATCATCGAGACAGGCTGGCCAGGCCGTTGTTCATCGCGCTGAATCACGATACCGCCGTGTTCGTACAGCGCATTGAGTGCTGCACGCTGCTCGGTGGTAAATACCGACTGAACGTTGCTTGACGCGGGCGGCTGACCGCCGACCAGCGTCGCTCCCAGCAGCAGAACAAGGACCGGCAGAACGAAGCCTTTGCGATCGTGAGAAGCTTTCATGGTCGTGCCTAGATAGATAAGAATCGAGAAATTTAATGATACTTATGGCAATAAGGGCAATACTTCCGGCCTTGTGCGTCGAAGGGGGGTGGCGTCAGAATCGACACCGGCGGCGGCCTGTCAGCGGCTGCGGCAGCTTCGGCAGCAATCGCGTCCTGCTCGCGAAGCTTCTGAGTCAGTGTTTGAACCAAGTATTCGTCCACGGGAGTCAACGTGTTCAACACGTGCTCGACGCGAGTCTCTACGGCCTGATTGAAGAAATCTCTGCCTCGAGGCTCGCCCAGCACCTCGGCTGCGAAATCGGTAACGTCGGGAGAGATAAACGCGTTGTAGCCGAGTGAACCGACGGCCGCTCCGGCCAGCCCGACGACGGCCCCGCCCACGGTTCCCAGGGGCCCGATCGAGGAACCGGCGATCGCACCGGCTAAGGCTGCGCCTCCGGCGGCATAGAGACCTTCTGCGACATCATCGACGACGGCCACGGCCGCGCCGCGGTAGTCTCCCACCGAAAAGTAACCACCGGCCGTGCCCAACACGTCCGCATAGGCCGCAAATGTACTAAGCACTTTGGTATGGTACTTGCCTGCAAACTCCTGAGCTTTCGGGATCGACGTGACGTCGTAGCGTTTCTCCGCTAATCGAGCGGTTTTTTGCTCCAAGTCTTTTGCCCCCTTCATATAGAAATTCCACTGACTATTGGTCATCGTCCTGGGCGATTGAAGCGCATCGTCGAAGCCTTCAATTCCGCTGGCCGCGGCCGAGCGATAGGTGCTGTCCGTTGTGCTCGGTTCACCCGTTTGAGTTCGGCCGTCAGGCGATGACACCGGTTGTTGCTGAGCATGCATCACGCTCGGCACCAGCAGAATCAAAACCAACCCCACGCTGAGAAGCAATCGCATGGACATGTTATTGGCTCCCGTTCTTAAGCATCACTTTGGCCGCGCTCGGGAAATGGACGAAGTCGATTCGATCGAGCCGCAGTTCGCTTGCGGTTTGTGCGTAGGTGAGCGCGAGACAAAAATCGGGATTCCGTTCGAGCGACAGGTAGACCTGCGCGGATTGCTCGTCCGAAAGCCAGTAGACCGGATTGAATCGACCGAACGTGTCGCGCGGAAGTCGTTGAATCGTCTCGGCCGTGCTCGGATGCGTTCCTGTGGCGCTTCCCACGAGCGAGGCGATGTCGCCGGACTTGCCGGCATCGATGAATCGGCGAGAGGATGAGACGAGTTGCCCTAGCACGCGCGGCATGGGTTTGCGGTTATCAAATGCGCTGGCGCCGAACGCCAATTCACCGGCGCGCAGCCACGCTCGTGTCAGTTGAATTGTCACGACCCAATCGCTGAACTCCTGCGCTTCAAACGATCGATCGTTTAACTGCAGCGCGTCGCGCCACGACGCCTTTTCATAGACAACCTGTTGAAACTCACGGAGGTTTTCAACGATCGAACGCGATAGTTGCTCGACCCGAAATCCCTCCCGCTCCAGCCAATCAATCCGCAAGTCAATCGGCAGCTTCCCACGCTTCCGAACGTGCTCGCCGCAGAGCAACTCGATGCCGACGATTCTTGCCGTCGGCCTCACCTCCCATTGCGTGAACAGCCAGACGTCGCTCCAGGGGTGGTAGAAACCGACGACCGGATTGTCCGTGGTGGGACGCCCAAGATCAAACATCGCTAAGCTGAAGAAGTAGGACCACCCCGCATCGGCATCCTTCTGCCAGATGCGTCGGTCAATCTCGCCCAGATGCTCCAGGACAAGGGGGTCAGCGAATTGACTCCAGCCCTCTCCTCCATGCATGACGCACTCGTTGCGAAAATCGACGATTGCGTACCAGAGACGCTTGAGCGCCGCGGCTTCCGAATCATCCGCCGCTTCCGCCGCCTGAAGCGAATAGGTCAACGCGCCCGTCGCCCCGGGGAGCCCCCCCACCACGAGCCGATAGACCCCGGCGGGCAACTCCGCGGCGGGGTTGTCCTTCAGCATCGTCATATAGCGACGCTTCGAGACAGAGTACACCGTCGTTGCGGTCAACCGGTTGCTTTGAGCGCCGGTTACTGGATCGCTCCAGCGGTATTCGAAATGGCTGGCTGTATAGCCGCGTGGAACCGTGAATGCCTCAGGACGCTGAACGGATTGCTCAGCCAACCCCGACGTGGTCGGCGACGCGACCTCTGCCGAGACCGTGAGCCGAGTGCTTGGAGTCGTCTGCCCATCCGTCTGCTCGGCACCCACCGAGCAACGAGTCGTCGCGACTTGGCTCACGCAGGCGAGGGCGAGCATCACGACCCACGATGTTCGCGAATACAACAACATGGTACCATCCTCCTGCGACTCACGGCGAACGAACTCAATGCGTTCAGCTGTTGTTGAAAGAAGAGCAAAACTCATGCCTGACAAACGTCTTGCCGGAGAAATACCCGCAATCGTGACCAACAAGCTTGTCAGCTGCGAAGATGCGATCAAGAAGAATGATGTTGTGAGACTCGCGTCGTAACCGCGTGATGTGCGAAACTGTCCCAGCCTCGTCGATTATCGCACACGTGGAGCATTCGTCTTGCTGTCGCGCAGTCATCGCCCCGGCCGGTTCTTCCCCCCCTGCCCTGCGGGGCGAGCATCACGGGCATTTATTATCACGGCACAAAAATGATCTTGGTGATGGAGAGTTTGTGCTCGGTGGGCACGGTTGTCCAACGCAGGCCATCGGTCGATTGCGAGAAGACTCCGGCACTGCAACCAACGAATCGACCGGCCCCAAAAGCGGTACGCGATGGTGAGCGAAATTCACGACGCGACCAAGTGACACCGTCAGGTGAGCTGTAGGCCAGTCGGCCACCGGTCGCAATGAATTCGCTGCCGGTCCAGATGAGATCGAGCAGTGTTTCGTGTTGTTCGCCGCGTACGATGGGTTCCCAGTGCACGCCATCGCGGCTCGACTGTCGCAGACCGTGAGCGCCGACGAGTACGAACCGGTCGCGACCGAACTCGATCGCGTGGGGCACAAGACCGTCGGGTATCGTGAGCTGTTGCCACGCGAGCCCATCAGGCGAGACGCCGATCGCGCCGACCGGAGCGTTCGATGATCCACTCGCCCCGATGGCGACGAAGAGCCCGTTGCCAAAGGCGATCCTTCGCCAACTGACCTCGCCTAAGCGAGTCGGTTTGGCCCAGCTATAGCCGTCGGTCGAGGTGATGGCCCGTTGGTAACCGACGGCGACAAAGCGACCGTTTCCGTGGGCAACATCACCGAGGAAGTTATGCTCGACGCTGACATCCTTCCACTCCCGGCCGCGCGATTCGCTGACCAGGATTCGACTCGTGCGCGAGCCACCGACGGCGACGATTCGTCCTTGCCCGTAGGCCACACCGCGCAGCAAGAAATTCTTCTCTTGGTCATGTTCTGGCGCGGCCTGTTCGTGGTGCCAGGTGAGCCCGTCGGGTGAGGTCAACCGCCGCAACGCATACCCGACCGCGACGAACATGGGTCCGGTCTCGCTCGACTTCGCAGGCGCGACATTTGTGGCCGCCGCGGGCTCGTTCGCCTTGAGTCCCCTGCCCTGCCCTGGCCCAATCAAGAAGCAGCTGAGCAATAACAGGCACGGAGCGAATCGCATGGCGTGACTTTCAGGGATCGATAGTTTGGGGATTGCTCGTCGACGTTGGATCAATCATACACGCCGCGCGTGCCATGCTGTACACCTGATGCTCAAAATGGCTGTGGGCGATGACGAGCGGCTCGCGGACCGCTCCGAGCTTCTCGACCACGCGGAGCGACGCGATGTTCTCGCTACGGATCAGCGCAAAGACACGCTCGCGATGCAAAGTCTGAAAGGCAAAATCTCGGCAGACCCGCGCGGCCTCGGTGGCGTAGCCTTGTCGCCAATGATCGCGATGGATGAAGTAACCGAGTTCCTTCTCGTCGGCGTCACGGATGCGTTGAATCGTCAAGCCGACTTGTCCTACGCGCTCGCCGGTGAGCTTATTCAAGGCGAGCCACAGGCCATGCCCATGTCGGGCGTAGCGTCGCTGCTGCCGCTCGATCCAGGTGGCCGATTCCTCTCGCGAGTAACAGCGAGGATAGTAACGCATCACCTCCGGATCGGCGAGCATGCTGGCGACAAAATCCAAGTCATCCGCGATCATCTCGCGCAAGATCAAACGAGGCGTTTCGAGGATCGGCTTCATGGGCGCAAACAAGGATCAAGCTCGCAAGGGTGATTTCACTCGACCTCTTAGCTTAGCATGCCTTGTGGCACGAGAGCCGCAGGCCGGCGATTCGGCGAGAAAATGTTCGCGGCTCTTGGGTCGGCACAAGAGCAAGTGTCGTGCAGTTCGACGCTTAGCGTGTCAACCGACCCACAAAACGGTAGCCAACACCGCGAACGGTTTGCAGGCAGACATGAGCTGGCCCAAGTTTGCGACGGATGCTAAGAATCTGCACGTCGATCGAGCGGTCGGTGACCGGGTACATTGCGCCATGGCATTGGTCGATGATTTCACGTCGAGTGAGCACGACCTCAGACTGATTGGCCAAAAAGAAAAGCAAATCAAATTCAGCTTTGGTGAGCATGATGGTTTGATTGCGTGTACGGACTTCATAACGTCGACGGTCGATCGTCATTTCAGCAAAGACCAACTCCTGCACGGTCTGTTCAGGTTCGAATTTCTGTCGTTGGATTACAATCGCTTTGGCATTGGCACCGTGTCCGAGGCGACGACGCAATACAGCGTAAACATCGCGCGCAACTCCCGGCGCGACCGTCTCTGTCGATTCGGCCAAGTTATGGGCAGTCAGCGAGCAGCCGGCCCGCAGCAAGTCTTGTGCGATGGCTTCGTGACTCAGGCCGAGGGTTTCAACCAAAATAACGACGGTGGTTGGGTACGGCGAAGAATCGGTCGACGAGGCAGACGCTTCGGCCGGTTGAGCGAGGGGAAGCGGTTGCGCACTCATTACACGGGGGTCGCTGTGGCGCGCTGATAAGATCGCGGTACTCATAGACAATGATAGCGGCAGGTGTGAATCGAAACGCGGGAATAGAGGTGGCTCTATGCAGACTGCGTTTGCAAATGGCGTACCTGAGGGCGTACAGCAGAAATTCGGTGGCTGCCAGCTTATTGCACGGATAAACAGTTGTATTTGATTGATTCGTCTGTGTTATTTGCTGGATGGGGGCGAAACGGTCAGGCAAGGTCGCGATTGCGAAAATGGCACAGAAACTGCTGAGTTCGGTGTACCGAGCGAAGGTCTCTCACCCCCAAATGGACGCCCATGAAGAAACTGTTGTTGAGCTTGGCGTTGGTTGTGCTGGTCGTGATCGGCAACGGGTGTAACTCACAATCTCCCCCCAAGCCTGAGAGCGTTGCCACATCACCCCCACGAGCAACCACCGAGGAAAAGAGCCTGCTTGTTATCGAGAGCGATTTTCGCGTGGCCAATGATCCCAAGCCTGCGGAGAAGACGGCCACAAATCCCACGTCAATCACGCTGTTGAATGTTTCCTACGATCCGACACGTGAGTTGTACGAGGCGTTCAATCGGGCATTTGCCCGGCATTGGCAGGCGACGACAGGACAAGAGGTGCTGTTTCAAATGTCGCACGGCGGATCGGGCAAGCAAGCCCGATCGGTGATCGACGGTCTGGAAGCGGATGTTGTAACGCTGGCTCTGGCCCACGATATCAATGAGATTGTCCGCCGCGGCGAGCTGATTGACGCCAATTGGCAAAAACGATTGCCCAACAACAGTGCCCCATACACTTCGACGATTGTGTTTCTTGTGCGGGCGGGCAATCCCAAAAATATTCGCGATTGGGAGGATTTGGTCCAAGGCGATGTCTCGCTGGTTGCGGCGAATCCTAAGACTGGCGGCGGAGCACGTTGGAATTACCTAGCGGCTTGGGGCTACACGCTCCGTCGCGAGTTGGGATCGCTCGATCGACTGCATGATCCAACCGCCAAGGCGGTCGTTGATCTGGCGCAGGCCAAAGCACGAGAATTTGTCGCCGCCTTGTATCGACGTGTTGCGGTGCTCGATAGCGGTGCTCGGGGAGCCACCGTCACCTTTACACAACGCGGTATCGGCGACGCTTTGATCTGTTGGGAGAACGAGGCTCTCTTGGCACGAAAAGAGTTAGGCGCGGATAAGTTTGAAATCGTCGTGCCCAGCGTGAGTATTCTGGCCGAACCGCCGGTCGCGGTGGTTGATCGCGTGGCTGAAAAGCACGGCACTAAAGAGGTTGCCGACGCTTACTTGCGTTATCTCTACACCTCGACCGGACAAACCTTGGCGGCGCAGCACGGCTATCGACCGATGAGCGAGGAGCTTGTGCCGAGCGAATTGCAAAAACCGTTTGCCCGAATCGAACTGTTCAGGATCGACCCGGTGTTCGGAGGCTGGGATCAAGCTCAAGAGACGCATTTTGCCGATGGCGGCGTGTACGACCAGATCTATACGCCCAAGGCCCCTGCCACTGCTCCGTAGTCTCGGAGACCATGTCGCGCCAA
This sequence comes from uncultured Planctomycetaceae bacterium, assembly GCA_964387325.1. Classification (GTDB taxonomy): domain Bacteria; phylum Planctomycetota; class Planctomycetia; order Pirellulales; family PNKZ01; genus CAZZBK01. The sequence continues at coordinate 6,925 of CAYLYE010000024.1, read as the reverse complement.
CCGACCGTTGTTGATCAACACCACTTCTTCCCCTGTGCAATTGATGGATCTACGCTATGCCTCAGTGGTTCAAAGATAACTCGCTTTCCATTGGCAGAACTCCTCTCGTACAACTTCATCGCGTGACGGATGGAGCACCGGCGACGGTGTTGGCCAAGATCGAAAGCCGCAATCCGGCGTATTCGGTCAAATGTCGCATTGGCGCAGCCATGATCTGGGATGCCGAGCGGCGTGGTTTACTGGGGCCCGGCAAAGAATTGGTGGAGCCCACCAGCGGCAACACGGGGATTGCCCTGGCGTTTGTCGCGGCTGCGCGAAAGATCCCGCTGACCTTGACGATGCCCGAGACGATGAGTATCGAGCGTCGCAAGCTGTTGTTGGCGTACGGCGCAAAGCTGGTGCTGACCGAAGGGGTGCGCGGCATGAGCGGCGCGGTGGCACGCGCCGAGGAGATTGCTGCCACGGCCCCGCAGCGTTACGTACTGTTGCAGCAGTTCAAGAATCCGGCCAACCCGGCCATCCATGAGGAAACGACTGGGCCTGAGATCTGGAACGATACCGATGGCGCGGTGGATATCTTCGTCTCGGGCGTTGGCACGGGCGGCACAATCACCGGTGTGTCGCGGTACATAAAGAAAACCAAAGCAAAAGCGATCAAGTCTGTTGCGGTCGAGCCGTCGGCCAGCCCGGTGTTGACGCAGCAGCGAGCGGGTCAGCCCCTGAAGCCTGCTCCACATAAAATCCAAGGCATTGGCGCGGGTTTCATTCCGGCCGTGCTCGATCTGAGTGTGGTTGATGAGATTGAACAAGTGACGAATGAAGATGCCATTCTTTACGCACGGCGATTGGCGCTAGAAGAAGGCATCCTGGCCGGTATTTCGTGTGGAGCTGCTATCGCGGTGGCTGTCCGGATTGCCAAGCGTCCCGAGAACGCGGGCAAAACGATCGTCGTCGTGCTGCCTGACTCGGGCGAACGGTATCTCAGTTCCGTATTGTTCGAGGGCATTTTCGACGACAAAGGACTCGCAAAAAAGAATCGTGTCGTGACCCCAATTCCATTGAGCGCGCAGCGCGAGCTGGATTGGGACATCGCCGCCATCGTCGCCGAACTGCGAGGCTTGCGCGACGAGTCGCTTGCCAAACGGCATCGGCTAGGGCGCCCGGCCAAACTCCCCTCGCGAAAAGCGTTGGGAACAATCGTCGAATCGCTCTCCGCGGCGCTATTTCCCAATCGACTGAGCACGCGCGAGTTGACTAACGAGAGCATTGATTATTTTGTTGGCCACACGTTGGATAACGCGCTGCGAGAATTGACGGATCAGGTCGTTCGTGAACTGGAATATCTCGCCGATCCGGATGAAGGCGGAATTAATCGACGCGTTCAGGGAGTGCAATTGGTTCGCGAGTTTTCGCAACGGCTACCGGCTATTCGCTCGTTGCTCGAAAGCGACATTTACTCCGCCTACGAAGGGGACCCCGCCGCCAATAGCATTGACGAAGTCTTGGCGTGTTATCCGGGAATCACGGCGGTCATGCATTATCGACTGGCGCATGCCTTGTATTTGCTCGGCGCTAAACTCGTTGCGCGAACGATTGCTGAAATCGCACACTCCATGACCGGCATCGATATCCATCCCGGAGCAAAGATTCGCGGTCACTTTTTTATCGATCATGGCACGGGGGTGGTCATTGGCGAGACCGCCGAAATCGGTGAGCGAGTGCGGCTCTATCATGGTGTCACTCTTGGCGCTAAGCGATTTCACGTAGACGACGACGGCGCGATTGTCAAAGGCCTGGCGAGGCACCCGATCGTCGAGGACGATGTCGTCATCTATGCCGGTGCGACGATCCTGGGACGAATCACGATCGGGAGACGCAGCGTGATTGGCGGCAACGTGTGGCTCACACGCAGCGTACCTGCCGGCAGTCATGTCTCGCAGGCGAAACTACATTACGAAGACTTTGACGGAGGTGCAGGCATCTAGCCCTGTGATCTGAGCAACTGAGCGAGTTACGCTCTAATAACAAAACATGGAATTCACGGAGATTCGCTGCCAAGCGATCGTGCCTTCAATGTCGATTAGATCAGCACGGCATCGGATGGGTAGGGAGCAAGCGTCTTCTGTAACGCCAGATACGGCGTCACGTCGATGTCGTCAACACTCGCGATCGACAGCTCGGGATAGAGCGCCAAGTCGATCTCTTCTTGCGACGGGTCTTCGTAGCGTCGGCCATACGGATCACGCAGGCCCTGAACCTTGGGCGAGACCGGATAGCGGCAGTTGAAGTCCACGACGACCGCCTCGACTCCGTTGCTGAGCCGAACGACCTTGCCGATGGGGAACGGCGGGATGATCTCATAGAAGGCCCGCTCGACGATCGGGTCAAAACACCCTTGGCACCAAGTGCGCAGCTCGTGCAGCACTTGCACGCTCGGCTTGGCTTCGCTGTAGCAACGCTTGGTCGTGGCCGCGTCGTAAATGTCAGCAATCGTGGCGATCCGCGAGAAAATGGGTATCTGCTTCCCGATCAGCGGCACGGTGGGGAGACCCGTCACGGCGTCGATCCGCGCCGGGTAACCCTTGCCGTCGTAGCGTTGGTGATGATTGAGGACGACCGACGAGGCGGCAGCCGGCGCACGGCCTTTGACCATCTCGTAGCCAATCATCGGGTGACGCTTGATGATCTCGTATTCTTCAGAGGTCAACTTGCCGGGCTTGTTGAGGATCGCGCTGGGGATTTGCATCTTGCCCACGTCGTGTAGCAAGCAGCCTAGGCCGAGTTGCCGCAGATCTTTAGCGTCTTTGGCCGACTTCGACGACCGTTCGTTGATCAGATAGCGCTCGAGCCGCATGCCTACCAACAACGCCAGATAGCACACGTTCGTCGAGTGCGACATCAGGTAATTGTCGAACGCATCGAGCTTATGCAGCAACAGATTGCCGCAGCTATTTTCCTTGAGGAAGTCGAACAGGCCACCGATCGCGCCTTGAAACCGTTCGATGTCGAGCTCCAGCGTCGCGCCGTGCATGATCGTTTCAAAGTTGCGACGAACCGTCGAGTACACTTCACGCTGCTGTTCGCCGAGCTCCTCATCGATCAGATCTTCGAGAAACTCAAGATCTCGGCAGCGGATCCAAACCTCGGTTACGCCCAACTGCTTGAGCCGTGACACGAGTTCCATCGGAATCTCGTGGTCCCGTTGCAACAAGAAACGACGACAATCATTGGGCATGGGCACAGGACGTGCCAAGACCATGCCGGGCTGAATATGATTGACGCTAACGCGAAGCATGACGGTTGATCCACACGATGCACGGACGACCGAATTATTACGGAAGCCTTACGGTGTCTAATCAACATTAGCTTGCGGTTTACAGATGGTCGGAATGGCTTATGCCTGTAACGAAAAACGGTACGGTGCTTCCACTGGTTTGTCGGCTCACAAAAGCAAATCGCACCGTTTTACGACCGGTCGTGACGATGATGACGGTCGTAGGACTGCCGGTATTCGTCGGGCGTGTCGAGATCCTCGTCCCAGGCGGCGACGGATACGCTCAGTGTTTCAACCGGATGATATTCGAACAGCGCGTTCAACCCTTGGTTGTCGGCCAATGGCCCAACAGCGTCGGCGAGCGGCCAAGGAAATCGCACCGGGTGGCCGCGTCGACCACGCTGATCGACGGGAATCACAATCGCTTGAGGATTGAGCGGCGTATAGCGGGCGACCTCGGCGATCACGCGCGGGTCGAGTTGCGGCAAGTCAGCGGGCGCAACGGCCCAATAGTCGTCAGGCGTGGGGCGCCACTGCTCACGGAGCCAATCGAGGGCGCAACGGACCGAGGCTTTCATGTCTGGCGGTGGCGTTGTGGGAGTGACCACCATCGCACCGCTGCGTTGAGCCAATGCGGCTAACTCCGGATCGTCGCCACGAACGGTCATGACGATGGTTTCGAGCCCCCCTTGCCGCCACGCGGCGAGGACCGATTCGATCACGGTCGAGTGCCCCCAGGGGAGCAGCAGCTTGGGCTGACCCATTCGCACGCTCCGGCCGGCGGCAGGCACAATCGCAAAGCAGCGCCCGGGCATGGTCTCCCCTTCTGCTCAACGAGGTTCCGTCGAGTACACACTCGCCGGTCGGCCCGGGATCTCTCCATGCCGATTGCGATGGGCAATCAACTCGGCCAAGATGCTGATCGTGATCTCCATCACCGTCTGCGAGCCGATCTCGATTCCGAGCGGAGCGTAGACCTTGGCGAGCACCTCGGGCGAAATGCCCTGCGACTCCAGGTCGTCGAAAATCAGCTTGATCTTGCGGCGACTGCCGATCATGCCGACATAGCATGCCCCGCGATTGCACAGGTGGTACAGGGCTTCTTCGTCGTGATTGTGTCCGCGCGTGACGATGAGGCAATACGTCTCGGAAGTGATTTTCAACGCACTCAGCGTCTCGCCAATGGGTCCGCAGAGACGCTCGACCGCCTTGGGAAACCGATCGGTCGTGATGTATTCTGGTCGGTCATCGAGAACCCAAACATCAAAATCAACCTCGGCTGCGAGTTGCGCGACCGACTGGCCAATGTGGCCACCGCCGACGATGAGCAGTCGGCAGCGTGGTAGTTGCGGTAAGTAGGTGATGCCGTGCTGTGCCGTGGGGCGCGGCCGTTCGCCGAGCGCGGGCAAATGTTCGAGCAAAGTCGCGGGCACAGCGGCGGTACGCTCGACATGCCGCGATTCGAGCACGCGCCCCGACTCGTCGAGCAGCCAGCACGCCGGGATCGCGATCGAGACTTTCGCGGCGTCGTAGGCAACGGCTTCCATGCTCCCCTGCCCTGCTTCGATCCGCTCGAGCAGTCGGCGAAAATAGCCGACATCGTCCTGGGGGCGAAGCGGATCGATGAGCACCTGCATCCGACCGCCGCAGATCAGGCCGTCGTCCCAGCCATAGTCGCTGTCGAGTTGAAAGCTGGCGATCTCGGCCGTCGCTTGGGCGAGACTGGCCAAGGCTCGGCGTTTGACCTCGGCCTCGACACAACCACCGCCGAGCGTACCGGCCTGCGAACCGTCGGCGAACACGAGCATCGTCGCGCCCGACTTCTGTGGCGTGCTGCCACGCGTCTCGACGAGTCGGCAGTAGGCGACGTTGTGTCCCGACTCAAGTCGCGCGAGCAATTCGACCAGCAGATCATGAAACGACGACATGCGAAACCACCAAGTAGACTAACCCAAGCCCGCGGTTTTGACATCGAGTGTTCGGCGACAGCGTAGTCGGCTTGGGGAACCAATCATGTTGCAGTTGTCGATCGACTAGGCCGCTTCGAGCACTTGTAGTTCGACGCTTTGGACTAGCGGCTTGACGTTCACGCGGTAGTCGGTCATGTGCGGAGCCACGAGGTGCGCTTGCAGCGCCGCGAGGCTCGCCCATTTCTCGACCACCACGACCACATCACCGCGCGGCCCAAGCTGGTTGGGCAAACCCGCGGCGACGTCGACGGTCGGTCCGTACTCGATGCAGCCGGCTTCGGCATGCACTTTCGGCATGAGGGCATGAAAGTGTTTGAGAAACTCGCCGCGCGTCCCCGCGGCGAGCTTGATCGTGGCAATGACATGGATCATGGTTATTGACCCGCGATGCTGAGCAACTCGATTTCAAACGTGAGCACCGAGTGAGGCGGAATCGTGCCGTCGGGAGTTCCCTGGGCGCCGTATCCGAGCTCCGACGGAATAAAGAGTTGCCACTTATCGCCAACCTTCATCAGTTGCAGCGCCTCGACCCAACCCTTGATCACGCCCGTCACGGGGAACGAGGCGGGCTGGCCGCGATCGACCGAGCTGTCGAACACCGTGCCGTCGAGCAGTTGACCCTTGTAGTGGGTTGTGACCGTGTCGCTGGCCTTAGGGGTCTTGCCGGTTCCCTGCTTGAGGATCTTGTACTGTAAGCCGCTCGGCAGCGCGACAATGCCTGGCGCGGTCTTGTTTTTTGTGAGGAACGCTTCTCCCTCTTGCTTGCCACGGTTGGCCATGATCGTGCGGAACTCGGTGAACGCCTGGCGAACTTGCTCGTCGGTGTACGGTGACTTGGCGCCGCCGACCGCGTCGCGAATGCCCTTGAGTAGCGTTTCGGTATCGACGTCGATCTTGTCACGGCTGAGTTGTTGGCCCATGTTGAAGCCAATCATGTAACCGACTTTCTGGCGCAATTCGTTCGCGGCGTTGGGCACAGGGGCACCACCTTGCTGTTGGGCTTGGATCAGGGTTCCGAGGAGCAATACCGCGCCCAAGCAGAGAATGACACGATGCATGACCAATTCCTTGTAACTGGCAGGAGGGAGTTCGAGGCGCGCGCAATTGCGATGCACCGTACCGAGGGTAGGATGTAAGCCGTGAATTGTACAGGGTGGCGAACCCCTTCGGATAGGGCAGAATGACGCGATCAGGAATTTCAGCCGCGGTTTGCCGCTCGACATCAGGACGAAGAACATGACAAAATAGTCCGCGTTACAGTCGTTAACTCTCTAGTTGGAGCACGTGTCATGGGGCTCTTTTCACGCAGCGAGATTCTCGATCGTCTCCGCACCAAAGTTGCGGCGGGGCTACCCCTCGTCGGCGGCGGAGCCGGCACAGGCATTAGCGCCAAGATGTCCGAGGCGGGGGGGATCGACCTGCTCGTGATCTACAACTCGGGCCGCTTCCGCATGGCGGGCCGAGGTTCCCTCGCCGGCATGCTCCCCTATGGCGACGCCAATGCCATCGTGATGGATATGGCTCGCGAAGTCTTGCCCGTCGTGAACCATACGCCCGTCTTGGCCGGCGTTTGCGGCACGGATCCGTTTCGTATCATGAAATTGTTCCTGCGCGAGGTCGACGCGGCCGGCTTCTCGGGCGTGCAAAACTTTCCCACCGTGGGACTCTTCGATGGGATGAT
>CAYLYE010000023.1:0-41323 GCA_964387325.1 uncultured Planctomycetaceae bacterium | reverse complement strand
ATCGGATGCCGTATCTCGATCAGGCTGTCTCGACGCTGATCTCCGATTTGCATGAACGAGGGCTCGATCGTCGCGTGTTGGTGGTCGTGGCAGGTGAATTTGGCCGTTCGCCGCAGATCAATTCAAATGCCAGCACCGGCGGAGGCATCGGCAGCCGTCCAGGCGGAACCATACAACCCGGTCGCGATCATTGGCCCGGAGCGGGCTCGCTGTTGCTCGCAGGTGGTGGGATTCGCACGGGTCAGGTTATCGGCGCTACCGATCGACGGGGTTGGGAACCTATCGAACGTCGCGTCGGGCCGGAAGATTTGTTGGCCACGATCTACAAGCACCTCGGGTTTGATCCACGCTCGACCACGCTGCACGACGCATCAGGCCGCCCATTGCCGATTCTGGAACGTGGCAGTCCGATTGCCGGACTGCTGAGTCAGGCGTAGTAAACCTTGCGATCGCGAACAGGCCGCAGCGATCGAGGCAGCGCGAGACGTGCCGTCCTATAACTTTGATTCCTTCTGTTGGATGAGGAATCGGTGCCATGAAGATTGATCGCACGAAACGTCCACGTCGGAAAATTTGGACCGTCACGATCAGCACGGTGATTGTGACATCCTGTTGCGGTGCCGGCTTCGATCGGCAATTCACCACGGCGTCGGCAGCGGAGGGCGAGCCGGCTGAACTGCCGGCGAGGCGCGTCACCTGCACCTCGAATCAAGTGATGTTTGGCGTGCTAGGCGAGAAACCTGAGGCCCCCGGGCCAATCGTCATCTTGATCGCCCGTCGTCTCGATGAGATGCGTCAATCGTCGTACTCCGCGATTGGCCGACGTCTGGCGAAACACGGCTATCTGACCATCGAACGTGCCGATGAGTTAGCTGCCGCATGGTTGCTACGAACCGTTCTAACACCGTAATAGCCGCGTTATTTCCGCTCGTCCCGTCGTTCTCTCCCGCCTTCTACCTCTCGATTCCTAATTACCGCTACGAGGTTTATCTTGCCTACCGTCGCATCACGTCGTCAATTTTTGCTGTCGACTGTGACTATTGCCTTCGGAATGAACTTCTGGGGCTTGGCAACGGCGGCCGATTCGTCGCCACCGCTCGTTATTGCCGATCGCGCGTGCCTGTTTCTCGACGAACGTTTTGTAGCGGACCAGCAAGGTCTGTCGCGCACTTGGCACCAAGGCGAGCCAGTGTCCGAAGTGATGCTCGAAGCGACCGAGCCTTGGGAGGATTGGCCTCACTTGTTTGGTAGCGTGTTGTTTGATCCCCAAGAAAAACTCTACAAGATGTGGTATCAGGTCCTCAATCCGCGCGTCAAACTCGACGCCACAGAGGGAAGTGGTCGATACTTCGTCTGTTACGCCGAGTCGACCGACGGTAAGCGTTGGGGCAAGCCTAAGCTCGGGTTGGTTTCATTTCTGGGAAACACTGACAACAACATCTTTCGGCCCGAGGAGGCAGAGCTGCCGAACGTCTTTCTCGATCCCCAGGAACGCGACCCCAAGAAACGTTTCAAGATGCTCATTTGGCTCAGGCCGGGAGGGCATCTGCTGTTTGCTTCTGGCGACGGCCGACAATGGACCAAGCTCGGGGACGGGGTTCCTCCCTACGGCCTTACCCCCATTGAAGAAAGACCCGTTCGGTCCGACACGAACCTAGTCATTTGGGATTCACTCGGCCAGCGCTATCTTTCCGCGTATCGCACTTATCCCAAGCACGAATTCGGCTTCTCCAAGAACGGACATCGTCGGGGTGTGGGCTTTACCGTTTCAGATCGACTCACTGAGGGATGGGGGACGATCAAGACTTCGATTCGCACCGGGGATGTGGATGACGCGCGCGTGGCCAGCATGAGCCCATCTCAGGAAAAGTTCAAAAACTGGTCCGAGCCTTACATCATGCCCCCCTTCGTCTATGGCAACCACTACCTGGGACTGGTCAGTATGCTCGACTACATCAATGGTTCGGATTTCGCTGCTGGAGGTGGCGCACTCGAACTAGCGTTCAGTCACGATGGTCTCAACTGGAATCGGCCTACACCTGCCACGTCAGCGATTAAGCGTAAACCGGACGACGAGATGTTTCCGTGCTATGCCGCAGTTCAACCTCCCCTGGTCATCGACAATCGCCTGTGGCATTTTTATAGTGAGGCGAACTGTGCTCACCCGGCCAAGCCGGTCGCTAAGTCGCGCATCCGCGCCGCCACCTGGCGTGTCGATGGCTTCGCGTCGTTGGCCACCTCAGGCGATCAACCCGGTTCGCTCACCACGACGCCGATCGTCTGTCCCGGCGGCAAGCTTTTATTGAACGCCGTAATTTCCAAGGGTGGTTCGATCCGCGTTGAGGCGATCGACAAGGCAGGCCGAACGATTCCCGGCTATTCGGCCGACGAAACTCAGCCCTTGTCGGGCGACAGCCTGGAGTTCATCGTTCGCTGGAAGGATCAGCCCGGCTTTCAGCAGTTGCGGGATCAGCCGATCCAATTGAGACTGACTTTTCTCAATGCGCGGTTGTATGCACTTCGGTTTTCCGATTTCCGATCTCACGCGATTACCCCTTAGGAAACTGCCGACAATACTCATACAAGGCGATCGAGGTCGCCGTGGCCACGTTATACGCATGAGGCGACCCGTAGACGGGGATCTCGACCACGTCGTCGAGCCGTCGCAAGACATCTTCGTCCAGGCCGTTGCGTTCATTTCCTACCACGAGCACGCAGCGACGCGGGAAGGCATACTCGTGCAGATTGCGCGAATGAGTCGTCTGCTCCAGACCCACGAGTCGGTAGCCCTCGTGCTTGAGCTGATCGAGCACCGGGCCGAGCGTGCGATGCACGCGAATGGTCACACCGCTCGTGTCTCCTTCGCTGCCACCGTCGTCCACGGCATCGCGGGCAATTTTGTCGATGATCTTTGCCTGGCCACAGCAGATCAAAGTGCGCACGCCACAACAACCCGCCGTGCGAACAATGCGCGACAGATTCACGTTGCTGCGGAGCGGTACGCAAGCGACGATCAACTCGCGAGGCCGATCGAGCACCGAAGGGGGCTTATGTCGCTCCTGCGAAAAAGAGCGTGCGGAATCTGCATCGGACACGGCACGCTACTCTTTCTTAGAGCCACTCGTCGCGCCGCTCAGCTTGCCGGCGATGATCGCATCGAGCGCGCTGGTTAAGTGATCGAACGCACCACCCGTCCAGTTCTGATCGCTTGCGAAGCGGTCGAGTTCGTCCATGCTGATCGACATCTGGCCGCGAACGCTGGCTTGGCGAATAGCCTTGCTCGAAGGTAACTGCCCGGCAAAACCGTACTGTGTGAAGGTCACGGTTCCTTTCATGCCACACTCGGCCAGCGACTGCGGTACCGCGAACGGCTTGAGGTAGTGCAACTCGGAGCGTTCGTTGGCGGTCGTAAATACGTGCATCTCGACACGCTCATCCTGCTTGTCGACCATCGCCCGCACGAAAGTTAATTCGTAGCTGGGCGCGTAGCGCTCACGCCCACGGGAGTCCTGTTTCACGATCGTACTTTTGTTGATAAGCACGAGTGTTCGCAGCGACTCGTCCGACAGCGGCTGGTCAGGTCGCACGAACAACCCCAGGCCCCGCAGATCGCGGATCGACGAGTCGACGAGTTCGATCGAAGGTTGCGTCTTGGTCGAGCGAAAGTCCGCCACGGCCACATGCGCTCGGTCGTCTAAATAAACCTGCCCGCTCGCGTCTTGCTTGACATGCACACCAAAGCACAGGTAATAACGCTGCACGCGATCCAGAATCGTCGAACCCGAAAAGAACGGCAGCTTGCGTTGATCGGCCGCTGTCATCTCCATGCCGACGGCCAGAAAGCCGTGTCGACAGTAATCAAGCGCCAAGGGTGATTCGAGCCGTTGACCGGATGCCGTCCGTGCATCGCGAATCAGGCGCTGCTCAGCCATCTGCGGGACATGCAATGGCTTGCCAGGCGAGACGAGCACCCCCATTCGTGCGGCCGATTGCTCATGGGCCGCCGCCAACTCTTCGTGGGTGCGCGGAACCGTATGCACGACCGTGCCGACCAGGGGCAACTTGTCAGCTCGAACCGCTGTGCAAAGCCCGGCCAGGGCGATTAGCCCGATGATTATGCCGCGTAACATGACTGGAACCTCGCAAGGCTTTGCCCACGTGGCAATATTGTCTCTTGCACCATGCGCGGTGTCTAGGAGTCATTTTGGCCAAAGGAGGCCGCATTTAGCGAAGCGATTCGGTGTCGAACGCGGGGTCGATCATCTTCATGGTCCCGCGATCATCGCGCTGACGCATGCCGCAGCGGCGATAGACCTCGGCTGCTCGCGCAAGTCGATCGCGATCGAGGTTCACCCCCAGCCCAACACCGCGCGGCACGGCAATTTTCCCATCGGCGATCGGAATCTTCGCCCCCTCGATGATGTCGTACTCGGCGGGTAACCAAGGGTAATGCGTGTCGCTGGCCAGCGTGAGCTGCGGCATGACCGCCGCCAGTTGGGTCATTGCCGCCATGGAAATGCCCGTGTGGTTATTACTGTGCTGGCTCAACTCCCAACCGACCGTCTGAGCGATTCGTCCTAACTCCTGACAGCCCGTCATACCTCCCCAGTAATGGTGATCGGCGAGCACCACGTCGACGCACGGCTGCTTGATCGCGCTCGGGATATGCGCGAAACGCGTGACACACATGTTCGTGCTCATCTTGAGCCCGACCGCGTCGCGGACCTCGGCCATCGCTGCCTGGCCACGCACAGGATCCTCATAGTACTCAAGGTTGAACGGCTTGAGTTTCTCGCCCATACGCTTAGAGGTGGCGACGGTCCAATGTCCATTGGGATCGATGCGCAGCTTGTACTTTCCCTTGAAATGCTCATGCAACAGGCGGATCGTCTCGATCTCGGCTTCGGGCGCGAGCACGCCGGCCTTGAGCTTGAACACCCGGAAGCCCCAGCGGCGATGAAATTGCTCGGCAAGTCGCACCATCGCCTCGGGGGATCGGACCTCGCCAAAGTCGTCAAGCGATTTTGTGCCTGTGCCGCGTGCATCGACGATCCGCTTGTCGGCGAGCACACGCGGGGCGTCTGCCGCGAACCGATAAAATAGATACGCGGCAAACTCGACCTCTTCCGCGATCGGTCCGCCGAGCAGCTCGCACACTCGGCGCTGCGTGGCTCGACCGCAGGCGTCGAGACAGGCCACTTCGATCGCCGCAAAGGCGCTCGGCGAGAGTGCCATGACCTCGGCGGCAAAACTACGAAAAGCAAAGGCATTTTTACCGCGAATGATCTCGGCCGCTTTTTGCAAGGTCTGGGTCACTGTCTCGCCACCGTGCGTCTCGCCGATGCCGATCATGCCCGCGTCGGTCTGTAGCTCGACGATATTGCGAAGGAAATAGGGACCGTGACAACCGTGAGCCGCCAGCAGCGGCGGATCCGGTAGCGCAATCGGCGTCACGGTCATACCGGTAATTTTGAGCGGCATGGGGCGATATTCTTCAGCCCATGCCCAGCGAGACATCGAGCTCGTTGCGGCAAGCGTAGCGACGTTCCGAAGTAGTGTGCGACGCGAGAAGTTCATGACAAAGCTCGTACGCTCGGGAGTAATGCAACCACCGTTCGATCGTATGCCGCCGGAGCGTGCAACGCAAATTTAGCCTGTTGTGCTGCCAGACGACTTCTTCAATAATCCAGCACCATGAACGATCCCACTCACGATCATCAGCAACAACAGGGCGCCCGCTGGGGAGAATACCTCGGCGCGGCAGCGGCCCTCGATTTCAGCGACCCGAGCGGCGAATATGAGTCGCTGCACTCCACGGCCGGCCTCGTCGAGTGTGCCGCCCGAACGCAAATCGAACTCACCGGTAACGATCGTGCCAAGTTTTTACACAACCTCTGCACCAACGAGATCCGCAAGCTCGTGTCGGGGCAAGGTTGCGAGGCGCTGCTGCTCGACGCCCGAGGGCATATCCAGTTTCAGGTGCTCGTCTACGCTGGCGACGAGAGTCTCGTGCTCGACACCGTGCCGGGGCAAGGGGAACGACTGCTCGGTCATTTGGATCGCTATTTGATTCGCGAGCAGGTCGTACTCCACGATCGCTCGACCGACTGGGCCGACATGCTGATCGCCGGTCGCACAGCACAGCCGATGCTTGAACAGACACTCGGCGCCGTGTTCGATGAGCCGCTCGTGCCTCATCGTCACCGAACGCTTGACTGGTTGGGCCATCCAATGAGCGTGCGAAACTTAGGTGACGTGGCGACCCGCTCGCCGGCGTGGATACTGAGTCTCCCACGATCGCAACTCTCCGCACTCTGGCAATCGCTCGTGGCTGCCGGAGCCAGGCCGTGCGGCGCGTCAAGTCTGGACACGTGTCGCATCGAGGCCCGCTGGCCGTTGTGGGGCGTCGACATCAGCGATAAAAACCTGCCGCAAGAACTCGACCGCGACGCACAGCTGATCAGCTTCGTGAAAGGCTGCTATATCGGCCAAGAAACCGTCGCACGCATTGATGCCCTCGGGCATGTCAACCGCCTGCTGGTACGCTTGGCTGTCATGAGCGACGAGCCACCGTCGATTGGCTCGGAGCTAATATTCGACGGCGCGCCAGTCGGGCATGTGACCAGTGTGAGCACATTCCCCACGCCGCTCGAACACTCCACGACGGCTTACGCAGCTCTCGGCTATGTCCGTCGTGGGAGTCACGAGCCGGGACAGGTACTCTCGTGCGGCGAGGGAACCGCCCGCGTGCTCAAATAGCCTGCTGCGGCCCCACATTTGATTGCCGACTTGCGGGCGAGTCGATTTCTGACCACACTGGTGAGCACCATTGCCCACCGACCTTTCACCCCTTCCGGGAGTTAACTCCGATGTTGCGTTTTACCCATGCGTTGCTCGCGTGCTTATCGCTGTTCGCGTTGTTGGTGCCGTCTTGGTTGTTCGCGGCCGACGCTCCGGCATTGAAAAAAGGTGACCGCATCGTCTTCTTGGGCGATTCGATCACGGCCGGTGGCGCGGGCCCCAAGGGCTACATCACGATGATCAAGAATAAGCTGCAAGAGAAGCACGCCGACTTGGGCATCGAGATCATTGGTGCTGGCATCAGCGGCAATAAGGTCCCCAACTTGCAAGCCCGAGTCGACAAAGACGTGATCGCCAAGAAACCCACGATCGTCTTCATTTACATCGGCATCAACGATGTTTGGCACGGCGAGAAAGACCCAGCCCGCGGCACGATGCCCGACAAGTTCGAGTCTGGCCTCGAAGAAGTGATCGGCAAATGCACGGCAGCCGGGGCGCGTGTGATTCTCTGTACTCCCACTGTTATCGGCGAGAAGAACGATGGCTCGAACAGCTTGGATGCCAAGCTGGACCAGTATGCCGAGATCAGTCGCGGTGTCGCCAAGAAGTTGAACCTCTCGCTGTGCGATTTGCGTAAGGCGTTTATCGATCACCTGAAGGCCAATAACCCCGAGCAAAAAGCCAGTGGTGTCCTCACGACCGACCGCGTACATCTGAACGAGGCCGGCAACCAACTCGTCGCCAACACGATGCTCAAGTTTCTGGGCGAGTAGTCCTGCTCTTCTTTCGACCTTTATCGTGAGAGAAAGATCCATGTCACATTCTTCCCTGCGGCGGGCGATGAGCCTGCTTGTGTTGAGTATCATGACCCTCGTCCCCGCGGCTGTTTGGGCCGACGATCCGCTCGTGTTCATCACGGCCTTCGCGCCCGGCGATAAAGGAGCGATCCACGCCTATCGGCTCAATGGTCAAAGCGGATCGCTCAAGCTCGCACACACGACGACCGGCGTTGAGAACCCGTTCTTTTTGGCTTTGTCTCCCGATCGCAAGTTCATGTACTCGATTCACGCCAAGCAGTTTGGAGGCAAGGAGCCCGAGCAGGTCGCCGCCTACGAACTCGTGGGGCGTGATGGAGCACTCAAGCTGCTTAATCGACAGTCGGCCCACGGGACAGCGGCCTGCTATCTGCATGTCGACAGCTCAGGAAAATCTGTGCTGGTGTCGAATTACTCGTCGGGCAACATCGCGTCGTTGCCGGTGAATGCCGACGGTTCGCTGGGCGAAGCGGCGTCGGTCATTCAACACGCCGGGGAGAACGTGGATCCGAAAAAGCCCGTCAAGCCGCATGCACATTGCATCGTGGTCGCGCCCAACAATCGCTTCGCACTCGTGGCCGATCTGGGGCTTAACCAAGTGTTGAGTTATCGTCTCGACGCGTCGACGGCCAAGCTCGCGCCAGCCGAACCGCCGTTCGTCAAGTCGCCCGACCGGGCCGGCCCACGGCATCTCGTGTATCATCCGCAAAAACCGCTCGTGTACGTGATCAACGAAACCGGTAACTCGGTGAGTGTTTACCAGTTCAATGCCGAGACCGGAGCGCTTCGTGAACAGCAAACGATCTCGACGTTGCCAAGCGACTTCACGGGCAAGAGTTACTGTGCCGATCTCAAATTCGCCGCCAATGGCCGATTCCTGTACGGCACCAATCGCGGTCACGACAGCATCGCCTGTTACCGGGTCGCCGACGATGGGCAACTCTCGCTGATCGAGATTATCCCCAGCCTTGGCAAAGGTCCGCAGAATCTCGTTGTGGTCGAGCCGAGTAACTTGCTGCTGTGCGCCAATATGCCCGGCAACAATGTCGCCGTCTTCCGACTCGACCCGGCGTCGGGCAAGTTATCGGCGATCGGCGATCCGATGCCGACCCCAAGTCCGTCCTGCATCATGCTGCTGCCGTGAGACGTGAAAAAATGGGGAGAGAACCACGGATGCACACCGATGAACACTAATAAGATAAGAACGGAAAGGAAAGAAGTTTAGCAGGTCACTCTTCCGCAACCGTTCACGGCGTCGCGCAAGCCCAATCAAACACCAACCAGTGAACGATTACCGCTTCCTCCCATAAACAAGTGATAACCAAGTCCCGCGATCACAAATACCGACACGATCTGTGTTCGGGAGAGGTTGCATCGTGCCACAGTTCCTGAAACGACACTGACCATGAGCACGACCGTCATCGGACCGAGCGTGAACTCGTGCATGAGATAACCTCCTTGAGCCAAGTCAGACGGGACGCTATCTCCAGAGGATCATTCCTACGGCTTGGCGAGTGTACGAGCAGACCGGGTCGACCAATAAAAAAACGCCCTGTTTTGCATGGCGTTTCAGTTTTTGCACCAGAGGGCAAAAACCCAGGCGGATGGGGAGGGATTCGAACCCACGTATGACTCACGCCATAAGCGGTTTTCAAGACCGCTGACCGAGTTGCGTAACCCATTATCAGGGCAAGAGGTTAGAGAACGGGCTGAACTCTGCTTGGCGGATTGCTTGGCGTTTTTGCAACACGAACGGCCCGACTTGGCGACCATCGTCGAGGCCTGGGAGTCGCTACCCGAGGCACTCAAAGCCGGGATTGTGGCGATGGTCAACGCGGCCAAGGGGTAGGGCAACAAACGCGCTCGAATTATGCGAAAAAATCCGTGATGCTGCGGGCTGTCTAGCGGGCGAGGGCTTACTAGCAGATTTATGCCCCCTCGGTCGTGAAAGAAACAATACGTGATAAACCGGTTGTTCCACTGGCTAGCGGACCGAAAACACGCCCCGAGGGACCCTTTAAGCTCCAAAAAAACTGTTCAAAAAATCTGCAAAGGCTCGCCGCGTCGTTCAGGCTGTGAGCGGTAGAGATTCGACCCCACCGGTTTCTTCGCGTGTTTGGGTGGGCATTTGCGGGAAATTGTTCGAGCCGAGAGGCTGTAGAGATTCGACCGCCCCCGGGCGCTACCAGTCCAAGCGTATGCCACGCTCGGCGGCCTCTGTTGGCCCGATCCATCGCGAGCATGACCTGGGCGACGGTGAGCAGTAGCCGGCTCGGAATGTTGTGTCCGCAAGTGAGTTGCTTGTCATGCGGGCCAGCATCCATAAGATAAACGCTTCGGGACGGTCGCTGGGGTTGCAAACCTGGCGGTCAAGCGGTCCGAGCGGCGCTCGTGGTATCTCTGCCCTTTTCCCCACGTCGCCGCGCGGGCCGGCCCGATCTTGGAAAGGGGATGCCATTGTGACCTCGCTATACATTTATCGTGAATTCATCTTCACCGCATACAAGGATTATCCACACGACGAGACGGTTGTGTTTTGGGTCGATGATTTTACAGATGATGAGTGCCAGATACTCGAAGATTCTGTTCAACGATGCATCGATAAAAATAATAAGGGGGTGAACTTTGGAATGGCAACTGAGTCACATGATGACTCAGTTGTTTTTGTGACAATGAAAGCTGAGTGGGCAAGAATCCAGCGTGAAATATGGCAGTCTGGGAATCGCGCTCATGAAGTTTTCGATTCAGATATTGCGTGGGTCTATGAAATCGCGATTGAACATGCTGAGGTAATTCGCAAGCTAAGAAAATCCAAATGCCCGACCGTCTATTTTCAAATTGAATGCAACGAAGAGAGTTTCACCTTTGCTTTTGTTGATAATCTTACATGTGATGAGATTGAGACACTCGAATCTGTTTTGACAGATGAGTTGTATCGAGTAGGAATCGGGACCTTACAGACAATTACTAACTGGCACGCTGAACGAGAACCCGCTGCTTACGTTAAAGCTAAGCTACGTCTGAAGGCATTTCAGGAAGATGACGAAGAGGACAATCTCGACGATGAGCAATGGATGACGAGATTCATTTTCAATGACTGCCTCAAAGAGATACTTGCGTTGCGGAAAATGCCAATGATCTACGGCCCCGCTGAAGACGACGAGGATGTCGAAGAAAATGGATTCCAAGCCGAAAGTGATGAAATTAACACCTCGTGTCTGGAGGCGAGCGAAGAATTCCGATCCAATTTTCGAGACCCAGATAACTACTGGCGCAACGTTTGGCTCTATAAACAACGCGAGGCTGGGTTGACAAATACAGCCATCCTCGAACAACTCTCCAGGCGAAGTCAAGAATTTGCCCCGATTGAGTCTGACAATGCGCTCCGAAATGCTATTTCAGCAATTGCCCAACATCACAAATGGCCTGAGATTAAGGGCAAACCAGGTCGACCGAAGGTGAATATAAACCGTCCAGAAACCCCGCAGTGAGATTTCAATAATACGCAGTGGAAATGCAATTTTACTATGATCTTAAATGACTACAGCCAAGTAAAACCACTCTGAATCTTTTCGTCTCGCCAATGCTCGCAACAATGCGGGCATGAGCACTTCAACGCATCCAAACGACCTGGAACGCTTAGCCCTGTCTGCCGCTGACGTGGGCCTGCTGTTGGACATTAGCGAGCGGCACGTTTGGTCGATGCACTCGGCCGGCCGACTCCCTCGACCCTTTCGCCTGGGGCGTGTCACTCGCTGGCGGCTGGGCGAGTTGAAAGCGTGGGTTGACGCGGGTTGCCCTGAGCGTCAACGCTGGGAGCAACTCCAGCAAGGGGGCCAACGATGAGCCCCGACTCTGCATCGTGGATTGCAGCCAAGGCCCAAGGGGACAAGGCCGAAGAGGCTATCGCGTTGTTCATCTCGGACAACTACGGTTGGCAAACCTACCGCGCTTGTGGACGTGCCGACTTTGACCTGCTCTTGCAATGTGAGGTCGAGGTCAAGCACGACCTGAAAGCACGCGAGACGGGCAACGTGGCTATTGAGGTCGAGCATCGAGGCCAAGCCAGCGGCGTGATGACGAGCCGGGCGCTATGGTGGGCAATCGTCATTGGGTCCGAAGCTGTGCTCATCAAGACCGACGCGCTACGTCAAACGGCGCTCGGCGGTCGATTCCGAACGGCCTACGGCGGCGATGGTGGGGCGTCAAAGCTAATTCTCGTGCCGATCGACAAGCTACGAACCGGCAAGGGGGCTCGCGTTATCCCTCTGCCCGAGGTGCCAGCATGAGCGGCAACATGCTCGACGCGGCGCTCGATTACCGCCGGCGCGGCTGGTCGGTTATCCCCATTCGACAAGGCACCAAACAGCCGGCTTGTCAGCGGTGGAAAGGATACCAGCAGACGCCGGCCGATGAGCGGACGATTGAACGTTGGTTCACGCACGAGAAGGCGCACAACGTGGCTTGCATCATGGGCCCGGTGAGTGGTGACCTCGCAAGCCGAGACTTCGACACAGCGGATTCTTACCATACATGGGCAGCCGACTTTCCCAAGTTGGCCGCGATGTTGCCCACGGTCGAGACGGGGCGCGGGTATCATGTCTACTTCCGTTGTCCGTCGAACGAGCGGACGGTCACGAAGTTTGCCGACGGCGAATTGCGTTGGTCGGGTTGCTACAACCTTACGCCGGCATCGATTCACCCGAGCGGCAAAGCGTACTCGTGGCTCGTCCCGTTGGTCGATGAGTTGCCGAGAGTCGACGACCTGGCTGCTGCTGGTTTTCTGGATGCTGATTTGGTGGCTGCTGCTGGTCTGACTGCTGGTAATTTAGATGGATGTAACAGAGAGAGACAGAGAGACCTGAAGACATGGCAGGAAGAGGTTGGGGGAGACCATCCAACAACCAACCCTAACCAACCATGTCCTAAGTATTCTCAGTTATCTCCGGATTCTCTGGCCTCTCTGTTACATGACCAGCGCCTGCTACTGGCCATTCAGCGGACATTGCCGAGCGGGTATGGTAGTCGACATGAGGCGGTGTTCGCGTTCGTGCGTGAGTTAAAGGCCTTGCCCGAGTTGGCACTGGCTGACCCCAAACAACTCAAGCCGATGGTGCGAGCGTGGCATCAGGCGGCGTTGCCGTACATCACGACCAAGGCATTCGAGGAGACGTGGCTCGATTTCGTCGAGGGGTGGCCCAAGGCAAAGTTTCCCAAAGGTGAGGAGCCGATACGGATGTTGTACTTGCAAGCAGTCGAAGGGGCGTTGCCCGAGGCGGCGTTGGTGTTTGAGCAAGTCGAGTTGCGGCAGCTTGTGGCGTTCTGCCGCGTGCTGCAACAGGCGAGCGGGGATCAGCCATTTTTCCTCTCGTGTCGAGCGGCCGGCGGATTGTTTGGCGTGTCGCATGTTCAGGTATCACGCTGGCTACGGATGTTGACCATCGAAGAGGTATTACGGCAAGAGTCGCGCGGCACTCTGGCCACGCATAAGGCGAGCCGATTTCGCTATCTGGGGAATTGAAGTGGCATCGACATTGACTTGCTTGTCGTGTGTATAGGAGGTATTATTTTCAACATGGATAGCCGAGAGATTATCAAGCGGCTGGTGCGGGAAGGCTGGTTGCTCGCACGCTCCAAGGGAAGCCACCAGCAGTACAAGCACCCGAGCAAGCCCGGTTTGGTGACGGTGCCGCACCCCCAGCACGATTTGCCCTTGGGGACCGTGCGGGCCATCTTCAAGCAAGCCGGCTGGAAATGGGAACGATGAATTACCCGGTCGTCATTCACAAAGACAAGCACAGCGATTACGGAGTGACGGTGCCTGACCTGCCCGGCTGTTTCTCGGCCGGCAAGTCGCTCGACGAGGCGCTGGCAATGGTCCGTGAGGCCATCGAGTTGCACCTGGAAGGGCTGATCGAAGACGCGCAGCCGATCCCCGAGCCCGGCACGGTCGACGATCATCAGGCCAAGGCCGAGTACCGCGGCGGCGTGTGGGCGGTGGTGACGATCGACCCCTCGACGTTGCGGACCCGGGCGCAGCGAATCAATATCACGGTCCCCGAGCGCGTGCTGGACGCGATCGATCGACATGCTCAAGAGACGGGCCAGACCCGGAGCGGGTTTTTAGTGCAGGCAGCAGTAGCTCTCATGGGACGCGGCCGGGGCGAGCAACTCAAGCCGGCCAAGCTGGGCCGGCCGCAGAAACGAGAGCCGATCGTCAAACCGAGTCGCAAGAAACGGAAGTAACTGATTTAATGCTCGACGGCTGTTTGCAAGCTGACGGCGAGCTACCACGGGAAAGGGCGAACGATGCGAACATTCAAGGCGACCTATCGCGACCGTAGCGGCAAGCCACGGGAGTCGGCCAAGTGGTACGTCGAGTTTAGCGACCACCTGGAGCACGTGCGCCGGTTGCCGGCCTACACGGACCGGAAGCAGAGCGAGCAACTCGGCCGGCATATCGAGCGGCTGGTCTGCTGCCGTGCGAATCGTGAAGCGCCGGACCTGGAGTTGAGCAAGTGGCTCGACACGGTACCGGGGCGCGTTCGTGACAAGCTGGCCGAGTGGGAATTGCTCGATGCTCAAGCGGTGGCCTCGAATCGAACCGCGGCGCTGCATTTGGATGACTACCACGAGACGCTCAAGGCGCGGGGTACGTCGACCAAGCAAGCCAATCTCGTCAAAACCCGGGCGTTGCGGGTCATCGACGATTGCGGACTCACCACCTGGGGAGACTTCAATCGTTCTAAGGTCGAGCGATTTGTGGCCAAGCTGCAAGTCGAAAGCGGCATCGGCAACCAAACTGCCAACTTCTACGTGCAAGCTATTCAGCAGTTTTGTCGATGGATGGTGAGCGAGGGGCGGTGGCGCGAGAATCCATTGCCACAAGTCACTCGGCAGAATGTCGCTATTGACCGTCGGCATGACCGACGCGCTTTGACCGTTCAAGAATGCCGAGCGCTGTTGAACGCAACGTATAACGGCAAAGCCGGCTATGGCATGAGCGGGCCCGAGCGGGCGCTGGTCTATCGCTTGGCGCTGGAGTCCGGATTGCGGGCCAACGAGCTAGCCAGTCTGACCAAAGGGAGTTTCGACTTTCGGACCGAGCCGGCTACGGTGACCGTCGAGGCGGGGAGCAGCAAACGCCGGCGGCGTGACGAGCTACCCATGCGAGCCGACACGGCCGAGCTACTCAAAGCACACATGGCAACCAAGCTGCCATCGGCCCGGGCGTTCAACTTGCCCAAGTCAGACAAGACAGCGGCCATGCTGAAAGCCGATCTTGGCGTGGCACGTGGCAGTTGGCTTGATGAGGTTGCTGATCCTGAACAGCGAGCCGAGCGTGAGCGGTCATCGTTCCTGGCCAGCGTAGATGATGCGGGGCTCGTGGTGGACTTTCACGCTCTGCGGCATACGTTCGTGACCAGCTTGGCCCGGTCGGGCGTACACCCCAAGGTGGCGCAAGCCCTGGCCCGCCATTCGACCATCACGCTAACGATGGACCGATACAGCCATACGGTCATCGGCGAGCAGAGCGAGGCTCTGGCGGCGTTACCGGACCTGACGGTGACAGTGCGTAGCGAGCAGTTGGCCACGGGGACCGATGGGCGAATTGAATTGCCAGTAGCGAGGTGGAATTGCTTGGCGGATTGCTTGGCGTCGCAGGGCTCATTTTCGAGCATTTCGGTGCAGTCTGACGCACTCGACACGACGAGCATCGAGCATCTCACGGCGCAAGAAAAAACCCCAGAAAACACAGCGTTTCCTGAGGTTTTCGAGGCGGATGGGGAGGGATTCGAACCCACGTATGACTCACGCCATAAGCGGTTTTCAAGACCGCCGCCTTAAACCACTCGGCCACCCATCCAATTCAATTAAGGCACTCTGCTAGTCTACCATCTTTTACGCCCGACAAGTCAACCCCTGGCTTCGCAACACCGACGGTCGGAGAACTGAGCCCGCCCCCTGGCGTACCGTCGGCGTCGGCTCAAAACGCTCCCATCAATCGCATCGCTGCGGTGGCTGTAAACACCAACAGCAGCCAGTCGAACACCCGCTGAGGAATACGATGCACGATACGGCGTCCCGCGAGCAGGCCGACGACCACGGCGGGGGCCAACAGCGCATTGAACAGCAAGGTCTCCGGGCGGATCAACCCCAGCGTGGCACTAAAGGGGAGCTTGAACAGATTGACGATCAAGAAGAACCACGCCCCGGTGCCTACGAACTCGAATTTGGGCAAAGCGACTGCGAGTAGATAGAGCGCTACGATCGGGCCGGCAGCGTTGGCGAGCATCGTTGTCACGCCGGCGATGAGCCCTAGTCCCCAGGCGAACCACGGCGAGTGTGGCACGTGCGAGAGTTGATCGGGCCAGGTCATGCGCGCTATTTGCAGCATGGTCAGGCCGAGGATCAAAATACCGGTCACGAAGCGAAATGCCTGCTCATCGAGGTGTCGCATGACGAGCCACCCGACGACAATGCCGATGAGCGTGGGGGGCAACACGCGGCGGACATAATCCCAGCGGGCATGGCGACGAAACGCGGCCACCGCACTCAGGTCGCCGATGACGAGCATGGGCAGGATAATGCCTGTCGATTGTTTTGCGCCAAAGAGATTGGCAAAGACGACGATATGAAACATGCCCAGCCCGACGAGGCCGCTTTTCGAGATCCCGATGCCGGCGGCCGCTAGGACCACCAGCACCCATTCCTGCCACGTTAAGTCAGTGAGCGTTTCGAGCACAATTACTCCAGAAATCGAGACGTTCACGAGCATCGATCCAGTCGCTCTGATCTATAAAATCAGGGCAAATCGTCTCGCGAAGCTCGATCGGTTTGATTTATAATCGAAACAGCTCCGGTTTGCTCGGGGGCTCCCTGCCGAAAAATTCCCTCCGATTCATTTCCACACCATGCGAACCTTCCCGCGTTTTGTTTGGATGCTTGCCGCGCTATTATCGCTGGTCAGCGTCCTGGCCTCCCGGGCGTCGGCCCAAACCAACTTATCGTTCAATCGCGACATCCGTCCGATTTTGGCCGACGTGTGCTTTCAGTGTCATGGTCCCGATCCGGGATCGCGCAAAGGAGACTTGCGTCTCGACCGCGAGGAAGGCTTTTTCGGCGGCGATGAGCCCTTGGTCGTGAAAGGCAAGCCCGAGCAGAGTCCGCTCGTGGTGCGGATTATGTCGAGCGATCGCGAGCAGGTGATGCCGCCCCCCGAGGCTCACAAGCAACTTTCGCCGCGCCAGAAGGAATTGATTCGCCGCTGGGTGGCCGAAGGTGCTGTTTGGCAGCCGCACTGGTCATTCATCCCGCCTCAGCGAGCGGCATTGCCCGAGGTCAAAAACAACGCCTGGGCCCGAAATCCGATCGATCGTTTTGTGCTCTCGAAGCTCGAAGCCATCGGGCTATCACCCAACGGTGAAGCCGATCCTGCTACACTCTGCCGCCGCGTCTACCTCGACGTGACTGGTTTGCCACCGACTCCGGAACAAGTCGACGAGTTTGTCAGCAGTTACTCGACTGTCAAGAGCGGCGAGCCCAGCGACGCTTATGCGGCGCTGGTCGCCAAGCTGCTCGACTCGCCCCGTTACGGCGAACATCGCGCTCGCTACTGGCTCGACGCGGCCCGATATGCCGACACCCACGGCTTGCATTTTGACAACTATCGTGAGATTTGGCCTTATCGCGATTGGGTCGTGCGGGCGTTCAATCGCAACCAACCGTTCGATCAGTTCACGATCGAACAGATTGCCGGCGACTTGTTACCCAATGCGTCGGACGAGCAACGCCTAGCCACGGGCTTTCACCGCTGCAATATCACGACCAACGAAGGCGGTACGATCGCCGATGAAAATCTGGCGAACTACGCTCGCGATCGGGTCGAGACGACCGCCTGGGTGTGGCTGGGTCTGACGGCCAATTGCGCCGTGTGTCACGATCATAAGTTCGATCCGATCACGATGCGCGACTTCTACTCGATGAGCGCCTTCTTCCGTAACACGACCCAGGGCGCGCTCGACGGCAACGTGAAGGACTCGAAGCCGATCATGTTCCTGCCGCAGCCCGAGGACTCCGCGCGCTTCACGGCGATTAACGGCGAGTTGGCCGCGGCCCGCGATGCGCAAGCGAAACGGCGTCGCGAAGCGGCAGCGACTATTGAAGCCTGGCAGAAGACGGTTAAAGCGGACGAGTTAAACGTCGACAGTGACAAACTCGCACTACACGCTCCGCTTAACGAAGGCAAAGGCAACGATTTCAAAGTGATTCGAGCCCAGGCACAGAAGCCGACATGCGATCTCGACCTAAGCGTTGATGCCAAGTCGCCTAAAGGCACGTCACTCCCCGAGGTCGATTGGGAATGGCGAAAGGATGGCAAACTAGGCCCCGCTCCGGTGCTCTCACAGTCGTCCACGCTTCATTTTAATGACGTAGGAGATTTCGATCGCGATCAGCCCTTCAGCGTTGCGTTGTGGGTCCGACCGGGCGAACGACTCAACGACGGCGCTTTGCTTGTACACCTACCGTCGAAGGGGGATCCACAAGGCTGGGAATTGGTACTGCAAGGCGGCGGCAAGTTGACCTTCGCACTGCACACGGCCAAGCCCAAGGGGATGATCCGCGTGACCACTCGCAACAGCATCGCCAAGCCTGGGGCGTGGGTGCATATCGCCGCGATCTACGATGGCTCGGGCAAGAACGAAGGGTTGCAGATGTATGTCAACGGCGTGCCGGTCGACGGCGGCCGACAAGGTAACCCCCTCACGAGCAGCACGCGCACCGAAGGCCCGGTGTTTGTCGGTCAACGACCGAACAAGGTCAACCACCTGACCGACGGCGCTGTTCAAGACGTTCGAGTGTACGGTCGCCGTCTATTGGCCGGCGAAGTCAAGACATTGGCCCAGCTTGCCGACTTACGCAATGACGCGGCCGTGGCGCTCGAGAAACGCACGCCGCAACAAAAGGACCGGCTGACGAACTACTTCCTGGAGAATGTCGATCAAGCCTACGGCGCGGCGGTCGACAAGCAACAGCAGTTGGAGGACGAGCAGAAAGCGATGCAGTCGCGGGCCGTGGTCACGCATATTCAGGAAGAGAAGCCCAATTCGCCAGCAATGGCCAACATCCTGATGCGCGGACAGTACGACAAGCCGGGCGAGAAAGTGACTCCCGACGTGTTCGCGGCCTTAAATCCGCTCGCCGACTCGGCTCCAAAAAACCGACTTGGCTTGGCACAATGGCTCGTCGATGCCAAGAACCCGCTCGCCTCGCGTGTGACGGTCAATCGTTACTGGCAGGAGTTGTTTGGCGTCGGCTTGGTCAAAACGGCCGAGGACTTTGGCATCATGGGCGACGCGCCGAGCCATCCTGAGTTACTCGACTGGCTCGCGGTCGAGTTCCGTGAGAGTGGCTGGAACGTCAAGCAATTGTTCAAATTGTTGCTCACCTCGGCGACCTACCGTCAGGCAGCGGTTACAACTCCGGCGAAACTCGAAAAGGACCGCGAGAATCGGTTGCTGTCGCGCGGACCGCGTTTCCGTTTGGATGCCGAGATGATTCGCGATTACGCCCTGTCGGTGAGCGGTACTCTGTCGGCAAGAATGGGTGGCCCCGGCACCAAGCCGTATCAGCCCGAAGGGCTCTGGGACATCGTCGGACTGCCTGGCGGAAATACCCGTGATTACAAGCAAGACACGGGCGAGAATTTGTATCGCCGCAGTGTTTATACCTTCTGGAAGCGAATGTCTCCGCCGCCGAATATGGAGACGTTCAACGCGCCGTCGCGCGAGTTCAGTTGCCTGCGCCGCGAACGGACGAACACGCCGTTGCAAGCCTTGATCACGCTCAACGATCCGCAGTTCGTCGAGGCCGCGCGTAATACCGCCCAAGCCGTACTTAAACAGACCGGCGGCGACTCGCGCAAGACCCTCGATGTAGCGGCGAAACGCATCCTGTGCCGCGCGCTCAAGAGCGACGAGGCCAAGCTGATCGAGCCGGCCGTAGCCGAAATGCTCGCCTACTATCAGGCGAATAAAGAGGCGGCCAGACAGTTGATCCAGGTGGGCGAGAGCCAGCGCGACTCGTCACTCGATCCCGCCACGCTGGCCGCTTGGACCAATGTGTGCAGCACGCTGTTTAATTTGGATGAAGTATTGAACAAGTAACGAGACGATCGAGTCCGATCGTCTTGGTTGTCCGTACCCGCCTCATGTCCCTACTGCGATGATCGATCATGAACCCGCTCCAATTAATAAAATCATTGGAAACCCGTCGTCAGTTCTTGGGTCACGGCAAGAATGTTGTCGGTTGGTCCGCGCTCAGTTCGCTCTTAGCGCGTGAGTCGGGCACGCTGTCGGCGGCCACTTCATCGGAAGGAGGCAAGGGGAGCGCGCCAGGGCCACACTTCGCCCCCAAGGCCAAGAACGTCATCTATCTGCACATGGTTGGTGGACCTGCTCAGATGGACCTCTACGACTACAAACCCGTCATGCAGGAGTGGTTCGACAAGGACCTGCCCGACTCGATTCGCATGGGCCAGCGTCTTACGACGATGACGTCGGGTCAGGCCCGCTTTCCGATCGCGCCGGCCAAATACAAGTTCTCGCGACATGGCGAGTGCGGCATGTGGGTAACCGATCTGCTGCCTCAGACGGCCAAATGCGTCGACGATATGTGCTTCATCCGCTCGATGCACACCGAAGCCATCAACCACGAACCGGCCATTGTGGCGATGCAGACCGGTAGCCAAGTGACGGGCCGCCCCTGCCTGGGCTCTTGGGCCTCGTATGGGCTTGGTTCACTGAATGACAACCTGCCCACGTTTGTCGTGCTCGTTGCGGTTCCCAGCAATCGCGAACAAGAACAAGCCATCTCGGCACGTCTGTGGTCGAGCGGATTTCTGCCTGGACATCACACCGGAGTCGCGTTCCGCAGCAAAGGGGATCCGATTCTATACATCAACAACCCACCCGGAGTGAACGATCAAGTACGTCGTCGCATGCTCGACAGCCTGCGCGCACTCAACGAACAAACCTTACGCACGGTCGGCGACCCGGAAACTCAAACCCGGATCGAACAGTACGAGATGGCGTTTCGTATGCAGGCCTCGGTGCCGGAACTGACGGATATCAACAACGAACCCGCCAGGACATTTGAACTCTACGGCGACGAAGCCAAGAAGCCCGGCAGCCTCGCCAATTCGATGCTCATGGCCCGACGGCTCGTCGAGCGCGGTGTTCGCTTTGTGCAGGTGTATCACAACAACTGGGACCATCACGCCAACCTAGTCAATCGCATGCCCTCGCAGTGCAAGGACGTCGATCAGCCCACGTATGGCCTGATCAACGACCTAAAGCAACGAGGTATGTTCGACGACACGCTGATCATCTGGGGTGGCGAGTTCGGTCGCACGATCTACTCGCAAGGCGGGCTGACCAAGGAAAACTACGGCCGCGACCATCACCCGCGCTGCTTTACCATGTGGATGGCCGGCGGTGGCGCCAAGGGGGGCACCATCTACGGCGAGACGGATGACTTCAGCTACAACATCATCCGCGACCCGGTCCACATCCGCGATCTGCATGCCAGCGTGTTGAAATTGCTCGGCTTTGATCACGAGCGTTTCACCTATCGCCATCAAGGGCTCGATTTCCGCCTGACGGGAGTTGAACCTGCCCGGGTGATCAAAGAATTGCTGGCTTAATCGGCGGCCGAGTCTCCGTCCCGATGGCCTCGAAGGTTCCTCGGCCTGAGGACCGTACCCCGTCTCGCCAGACGACGCGCACTTCCGTAGAATAGGCCGAGGCAATGGTGGTTTCAGCTCGTCGAGGATGTCGTAGTGCTCAGCTTAACGGTCGAAAATTATCTCAAGGCCATCTATCAATTGAGCGGAACCGGTGTCGAGCGGGCCGCGCCGACCGGCGAACTGGCGCAGGTCCTTGGTGTCTCGGCAGGTACCGTCACCAGCATGCTCAAGACGCTGGCCCATACGGGCCTCGCGACCTACATGCCCTACGAAGGCGCACAGCTCACGGATTCCGGTTTGGCATTGGCGCTGCGAGTCGTCCGACGGCATCGACTCATCGAGTTGTTTCTGGTGAAAACCCTGTCGCTCAGTTGGGACGAAGTGCATGCTGAAGCCGAACATATGGAACATGCCGTGAGCGATCTGCTGGTGGATCGCATCGACGCATTTCTGGGGTTTCCGAAGGTTGACCCGCATGGCGACCCGATCCCCGCGGCCGATGGTACGTTGGCGACGCCAGACAGTCGATCGCTATTCGAGTGCCAGCCGGGCGAAACGTTCCGCCTGATTCGTGTCTTGGATCAGTCACCCGAGTTCTTACGTTATCTAACAGACTCGGGGCTAGTTCTCGATGCACAAGGCAAGGTGGTTGCCAGTCAACGCGAGGCGGGGGTCGTTCGCGTTCAAGTCGAGGGGCGCGAAGCTTCTCTGGGGCATGACGCCGCGATGAAACTGCTTGTCGAAACCAACTGACCGCTCTCCTTTAGTTCTTCGACCATCGCGGCAGCCATTGCTTAAAACGGTCATACAGGCCGGTCGGCCGTTGCGGAGTAACCGCAGGGAATGTTTTCTCAGTCGATACAATGCTGGGAGAGGGATTAAACTCGTCGACCTTGGGTACTTGCGACAACAAAAATCGCGGCCAATAGCCTTGTAACAACTGCACGGCATCGGTCACTTCATGGTTTTTACGTTTGTAATCGATCAGCGTAATGATCTTCGACAATTCCGTCTGCTCGGTATCGTTAAAGTCTAGGTCAAGCAGTTCCAGGTCATCGAGCCAGACCGTACCAAATCCGTCGAGTTCGACGCGCACTTGCAACGGCACGTCCTCGCCCGGCCAGTCCGTGATCTGGAATAGGTACTGAGTCCATTTGGATTCTAAACGCTGGGCCTTCTCGGGCACGCCAAACTGCACAAAACGAGCATAGCGGGGGTCGCCGTCGGCGCGGGCAACACCCAGCCGAACCGTAGGTTGCGCCGCCTCTTCATCGATCCGCAACCAAGCAGAGACACTCAATCGGCCACTCGCCGGGGAGGTGAATGGTCTGCTACGGAGTTGAGCACCTTTCTGTTGCGCCTTGAGCCGTAACGAATGTTGTCCGCCATGACGCTGCGTTGGATCAATCGTGGCTGAGCTCCCTTCACGCGGTTCGAGATCCCAGTGGGCAGGCAACGCTCGCGACGTGGAAACCTCAAAATCGGTATTCGCCACCGCAGTCAGCGTGGGGGGGCTTTTCAGCGTTCCAAGTCGATTCCACAATTCGCCGATCTGTGCCTCGAGCCACTCCTCGGCTCCCGGCGCTAATCGAACCCGTGGCGACATGAATCGCGCTTGTGGATCGGTACTCATTCCCGCCACAACATCGTAAGGGGCTAAATCGATCGTCAACTCGCGCTCGGCAGACGACCCGTTGGTCGATGAAAAACGCTGCGGCGAACCTAGCGGATCGAGCCGGCTTCCTTCCTGTGCGAGAATTGTCTGCGTAACCGTGGCATGCCAAGGCGACGCGTTCACCCAATAAACATAAGTCCGATCTCCGCTGCGATGCATGCGAATCGTGACCGGCTGGGGCGAACCAGGCAAGGTTTCAAACGGTCCGCTGGGCAATTGCCGGTACACGGCGATCAGCTCGCGCAGTTCGTCCTCTTGTCCGAGCGGCAACATCCAGCCACCGTCGATGATCCACTGCGCATCGTCGGCCGCCAGCGCATGCGCAAAGCGTTGTCGGTTGTGGGCCCCCGCGGGGCTTAGTTGCGACACGAGGCGCACCCGTGAGTTTTGTCCCGGCCGATACTCGATGTTCAACTGCGATTCGAGTGGCGGATGATACAGAATACTTGTTCGCGATTTTCCCGTCTGTGCTCGAATGGCCGGCGTCACGTATTCATTGAACTCCAAGTCCGACGCGGCCGACGGCAGCGACTCAAGCGGCTCGATCCGTTGTGGGGTACAGAGGACGATTGACGGATCGGCCACGAACAACGCTGGGTCAATGCCCGTGCCGCGAATGATTTCATCGGCCGATAATTTACGCGGCAACTCAGGACGCAATTGACTTTGTAGCTCGGGGGACTGCAATAATTCCCCCGTCAATAAGTACAATTTGGCATCGCTTCGTTTGCGTGTCACGACGGCGGCAACACGCTGATAAAACGCGTGCAACTCGCGCGTACGCCACTCCAGCCATGCGGCGCGATGCGTGCCACGCACCAGCGATCGGGCTTGTCCCCAGGCATCGTTGGCGTACCAAGTCACCGGCGTCTTTTGTTCGCGGAAGAAGCGGGCCAGCGTGTCCGGATCGCACCCCCAATCGGCACTTGGCAACTGCGTAAAGCTTTGGGGTGTGAACTGGACGGCGAGTCCGTGAAACGATGGATGCGAGCCATAACGCTCAACCACCTCGGCAATCGTTTCCAACATCGCTTGCTGCACACGTGGATGAAGCGGATTATACAATGGGGCGTTTGAGTTGCTCGCGAGGTTGGCCTGTTGACCATCGTTGTGATAGAGCCGGAGTCCGACGGCCTCGCTCGCTGAGTCATGCCGCAAGGTCTCGAGCGACGGGAGCGGCGCCGTAAACTGCATAGACGCAACCATGCGGATCGACTCGCGATCGCATAATCGCATGAGCATCTCGACCACATCCTTGCGATGCGGATCCTGCCCCGAGCTAAACAACGTGCCGTCGTCGTATCGAGGCGTCGGCTCAACGAGTTGGCTGGGATACAACGAACTGCCGTCGGCATACACATTGAGCACCATTGCGTTGTAGCCAACGTATTGCAAATACTCGATGAGCCGGCGTCCACCGTCGAGAAACGTTTGCCAATCGTCCAATGGTCGCCCGGTCGGCGCTGGGCCAGGGTCGTTCGCCTGCGGCGCGCCAAAATTCTCCAGGAATAGTGGACGACCAAAATAGGCAGCGAGCGTGCGCTCGCTATTGGCGGCGGCCGGCGAGATCGCTCGGGGTAAATGCAAGTTCGGCAATGGTGTCAGCGCCAAATTGGGAAGCGTCGGAATCGCCGAGGCTCGTGGGCCGAGCAAACGCAACTTGTTGAACACGGCCGATCCTCGCCGGCGCTGATTGCTCACAATCGCCCAAGTGCTCGTCGATCGTGGCCAGAAGATGACTCGATGGCGCGCCATCCCCGCCACACCCGAAGGGCCCAGCGGCTCGACATACACGCCCGAGTCGAGACCAATCGGTTGAGATCCGGCGACCGAGGGGTCGTCGACGATGCTGACTCCCAGTACTTGGGAATAATCCGTGGGATAATCCACTTCGAGAACATGAGGCTGGCCCGGCCGCATGATCGGCAATGGGTAGGCTTGCCAAGCCGGCTCCTGATTTACCGCGGTACTTGCAAGTTGCGCCATTGTCCCGAGTGGGTGCGACACCACACTGAGCGGTTGATTGAATAGCGGCGCGCGGCGCGTGATCGGTCCATGCGGCCAACTCGCATTCAGAGGCACAAGCCGATCGCGCCAGTTGGCATGCGTGGGGTCCATCTCCAGTAGCGTATCAAGTTGCCAAGTTCCCGCGCTTGCTCGGTCGACGGCGCGGGGCGCTACCACCACGAGTTGCACGCGACGCTCTTCGAGCACGCCGCGCGAGATGAGCCGTTCACCCAGCACGCGCCGCGACAATTGCAACACCAGGTCGTAGACCCCTTCGTCATTCGGCACCTTGCATGACCACTCGATCGCAGGCCAGCCGTCATCCGGTTGGATCGTGATGTCGCGATCGTCACTCCAGACCGTGCGCCCTTGTCTCGTGAGGAGCTTGGCCTCGTAGTGAAGTTTATTGCCAGCTGAGGCCGCGAGTCGATGGGGTTGCGCTCGGCCCAGGAATAATTCGCCCGGCGCAAATACCAAGTGATCGCGTGGCAACGTGACCCGTAGACGGTCCCCCGGCGCACGACGCGCGAACAGGCGATTGCCATGCTCGTCCAGCGGCACATTCATCGCCTCGTCAAGCAATCGGGCAACCGGTAGCTCAACGGTCTTGACGAAGCCCGACTCGTCGCTCAATTGCAGGCGCAATGTCGCTTCGGCCGTAGCGATCAGCGAGACATCGCAACCATCGTAGGTGCGTTTTCTCGTGCTTTGAATGTAGATCTTTCCCGTCTCGACGCGTAACGAACCAGGCGCATCGGAGTCGAAACTAAGTGATTGAGGAGTTGCGAGCGCGCCAGGATCGACTTGCAGCAAGCCTTGCCATGCGCGCTCAACTCCGCCACCCCACTCGAGTCTCACGCGTAACGCCAAGTCGTCGGCATGTGTGCTCGATAAAAAACAACACCACGCACACGCTACGATGATCGCACGACACATCATGTTCCACGGTGGCGGTCGGCCACGAGGTAACTCCCAGCGCCACGAGTGTGCGGTGCCGAGCATAAGTGTCGACGGGGTAAGATGAAGAGATCAAGCCCTGAGATTAGGGCCGCGAATTATAGCCAGCTCCTGCCAGCCGATTCTAGGTCAGCGTGACCCTTAGGACTGACGTGCTGTCAGTAGCGTTGGTAGCGGTGCGAGCTGGTCAAGCGTGTTTGTCTCCACGGCTTGGCACCAAGCACCTTGGGCTTCTAGCATCGCTGCAACCACCTCTGGGCAACGATCCGCCACATCGTTGGCCTCCCAGCGGTCGTCGGGCTTGGCGTAGAGCCAGTGACGCGGAGTGGCGGGATCGTCGAGTTGGATCGAGTTGGCAACGTCACCTTCGACGGGCGTGCTCCCCGATTCGCGCAAATACCAGCGGGCGGTTCGCAAGCCTCGCTCGCCGATCGAACTGCGCAGTGCCACGCGATCCCGCCAGCGGACACGTTCATCGCGGACCAAAGGCAGCAGACTCTGCGCTGTACCGGACTCACCTGCTATCGGTGATCCCAACAACTCGGCCAACGTCGCAGCCAGATCGGTCCCCTGCACGAGCGCCGCGCTACGCGCCATGGCCCCAAGTTTGTCGGGCATGCGAATCAATAGCGGCGCCTGGACTGTTTCGCCACACAGGGCACGGTCCCAGCCACCGATACGACGATGTTCGCCGAGCGCCATGCCCCGCGCGCCGATCACCAGCAGCGCCGTGTTGTCGGCATGCGGCGATTGACGCAGCGCGTCGATGAACAACCCGAGACATGAGTCGAGCAGAGCGACCTGAGCGGCATAGGATTGCGCCGCGGCCAATAGCACGTCGGGGTCGTAATCGCGCGGCAACACACGTTGCGGGATGTCTGCTCCTTCGGGGGGCGGTGGTTCCTCGGGGTCGGCATATCGCATTCGCATCGCTTGCGGAGCGTCCCAGGTGAGTCCCAGGCTGCCTGTGTGGAGCCAAAGCAGAAAGGGTGAACGCTGCGCCTCGAGTGCCTCGATCGCCGCGGCGAAGTAACTCGCCAAGTGAGTCTCTTCAATGTCAGCAGCCTGCGGGCGCGACGCTGAGCACGGCACCTCGATGCGTTCGCTCACGGAGTTGTTCAGCCAAGGCACTTCGTCCAACGCTACGTCGCTCAGCAGCGTGGTCGTGATGCCACGAGGAATGATCACCGGCTCGTTTGCTAACGGAGGCTGCCACGCGCTCCGCCCGGTCCACCAAGCTCGATACAGGTCGTCGAGTTGCGGCGACTCACACAGTGCGGCGTCAAACACAAACGATTCGGTGGCGAGCGCGCAGAACTCGGGGGTCGTCACCCAAGCGTTGCCGTAGCAACCCAAGTAGCCCAGCGCGAGTCGGTCGACGACCAGGCTAATGACGTTCATGCGAATCGGGTGTCCTGCGTGAAATCAGGCGACAAAAGCCAAGTAGTAGAATATCCACCCGGTCACGGCGGTGAGAAACATCTCGAGCGCCGCCAACTTGGCAAAGGTCATGTGAGTGCGGCTGTGCGGACCAGGCTTAGGCGGCGAGCCAAACTGCCTCAGCGCCGCGGCGATGACGTAAATCCACAGCAAGGCAGCGGGAATGGCGCAAGCCAAGTGAATGTAGAGACTCGGAAAGACCCAGCTTTGATAATACGGCGAGGCCTCGGCCCGGGTCCGCCAGTCGGTCAGAAACCGCATGTCGACCTCGAACAATACGACAGCCACCAGCAGGATAATCCCCAGAGTCAACTGGACCTGCTTGTGTAAGGTGTATTTACCCTGCTTGGCGAGCTGGATGGCCCACACCATTACAGCCACAATGACGAACATGGCGGCAAAGACCACGTCCAACATGATCGAGGCCCGAGTGCCGAGAAAGCCGTCAATGCTCATATGTTGTTCCTCGATCCAGGTACGTTCAATCAGGGGCGGATGACATCATCCTGGCTGCTCAGGCATTGATTCGTCAATGTCAGGGCATCTGCTGGATCAATTCCAGGCAGAGATCGCGCACCTTGGCGGGATTGACGTTGGGGTTTTTCTTCTTAGCCGCGCCGACAAATGCGCCAGCAGCCTTGACATTGCCCCCTTTCACATCGGCGACAATCTTGGCATTCTCGGCCAAAATTTCTCGGCACAGCTCAACGAGTGCGGAATCGTCGACCTTGGCGATTCCCAACGCCTGCATGCATTCGTCGACATCGCGCGAGGTATTGAGCATCTCCAAGAACACGACTCGCGCGCGTGCCGTATCCAAATCGCCAGCTTTGATCTTCTTGAGCAGTGCTGCTAAACCGTCGGCGCGGACCGGAAACGTGGCGACCGTCAGTTGACGATCGTTGAGTTCGCGCAGCACATCTTGCTGGAGCCAGTTGCTGGCCATTTTGCCGTCCCCGGACTCTTGGGCGACCTGCAGATAGTAGTCGACCAGCTCGCGCCCTTGGTTGACAATCACGTCGCTGTCATACGGCGAGAGACCGTAGCTGGTTTCGAGTCGTTGGCGAAGTTGAGCCGGCAGCTCTCCGTGTGCAGCGCGAACTTCGGCCATCTTCTCCTCGGAGACAGTCACATAGACCAAGTCGGGGTCGGGAAAGTAACGATAGTCACTCGACTCCTCTTTTTCGCGCTGCGCGTAAGTGACCTCGCGCGTGTCATCCCAGCCGCGGGTCTGCTTGGGGACGTCTCCTTTTTTGCGCCCCGTTTCGAGCCAGATGTCGTATTGTCGCTGCGCCTCGTAAGTCAGCGCCCGCTCGACCGAACGGAAGCTGTTCATGTTTTTCACTTCGACGATTGGCGTGGCAACGGTCCCCTCGGGCGAATTGATGTGCAAATTGATGTTGCCGTCGACGCGCAGGCTCCCTTCCTGCATATTGCAATCAGAAACATCGAGATAGGTCAGCAGCAACTTAAGTTCCTGCAGAAACAATCGGGCCTCGGCCGGCGAACGCAAGTCCGGTTGCGAGACGATCTCGAGCAGTGGCGTGCCCGTGCGATTCAGGTCGATCTTGCTGTCAGCCACCCCGGCATGTTCGTCATGCACGCTCTTGCCAGCGTCTTCCTCAAGGTGAGCACGAATGATACCAATACGTCGCGGTTCGACCTTCCCTTTCGGATCGCAGATGTCGAGCCAGCCATCGTGACTGAAGGGCTGGTCGTACTGGCTGATTTGATAGCCCTTGGGCAAGTCGGGATAAAAATACTGTTTGCGATCCCATTTGGTGAGCGGGGCGATCTGGCAGTTGAGAGCGGTCGCCGTGCGCAGTGATAACTCGAACGCCCGACGATTCATAACTGGCAGTGAGCCGGGCATACCGGTGCAGACGGGGCAGGTTTGCGTGTTGGGGGCCGCGCCGAACGTCGTCGCGCAGCCGCAAAACAGCTTCGTGCGCGTCTGCAGCTGCACGTGAACTTCCAAGCCGATGACAATCGTAAAATCACCCGACATGGAAACCTCGGAAACAAGAAAGAGGGCGGGGAGAGGTGAGGAAACCACGGATGAACACGGATGAACACAGATGAGATTGAAGGCAGGAAGATAGGAGAGGAGCGGTGTGACGAGTTACGGTCTCTCTTATCGAATCGGTGTTCATCCGTGGTTCCTTATTCGGATTTCTATACTCATACGATTGGGGAAAATATGACAACGAAACCACAGATGAACACGGATAAACACAGATGAGAAGGAAGAAAGAGCAAGCCATTCAATGACTCCCATGCCCTTCGCTCTGATCCGTGTTTATCCGTGTTCATCCGTGGTTCCTTCCCTTCAGAAATGTCCTGCCGACTAATCGTTTAATTTCGAGTTTGGTTGTTCCAAAGTTGAATAACAAACAAATCGGCAAACTGGTCGCTTTGAGATAATTGAGGCATTGAGCCGTGTGGATGTCGTCGAGGATTTTGGCTGTCTTTAGTTCGACGAGCAACGTATTGGCTACAACGATGTCAGCCACGTAATTCCCAACCACCACTCCGTCATATCTCACTTCCAAGGTCCGCTGCTGCTCGATGTCGAGTCCTGCCTTCCTCATCTCATGCACTAATGCATTCTCATAAACCTTCTCTAGAAACCCGTTCCCTAACCCATTCGCCACTTTAAAAGCGCATCCAATCGCTTTCTCAGTCAGCTCATCAATCTCATCTGCATTTATCTGATCCGTGTTCATCGGTGTTCATCCGTGGTTCCTTACTTCCCGTGAAGTGTCGGGCGGCGGGAGTGCCAGTCGGTGGCTTGCTGATACATGTGGGCGGCACGCAAGAGCCGCTCCTCGTCGAACGGTGCGGCTTGCAGTTGGACTCCGATCGGCAACCCGGCCGTGCTCAGGCCACACGGGATGCTAATGCCAGCGATGCCCGCCAGGTTGGCGCTGACCGTGTACAGGTCCTCGATATACATCGCCAACGGGTCGTTGGCCTTTTCGCCGATTTTGAACGCGGGCGAGGTTGTGACGGGACCGATGATAAAATCGACTTGCTTGAATGCTTGCTCAAAATCGTCACGGATCAGTCGGCGAACTTTAAGCGCCTTGAGATAGTAAGCGTCGTAGTAACCCGCACTCAGCGCGTAGCTGCCAAGCATGATCCGTCGTTTGACTTCGATGCCAAATCCCTCGGCACGGCTGCGACGATACAACTCGACCAGCGGTGGGTCGAGCGATTCGAGTTCTTTTGTTTTGCCCGCGGCTGAGAGCTGCTTGCGCAACGCGACGCGATCGGCTTGGAGTTTCTTCTCGTCGGTGCGGTGCCCGTAGTGAATGCCGTCATAGCGGGCGAGATTACTCGACGCTTCGCAGGGGGCGACCAGATAGTAAGTCGCCACGGCATACTTGCTATGCGGCAGCGAAATATCGCGAACCGTCGCGCCGAGCTTCGTGAACACGTCAATGGCTTCGCGAACCGCGCTCTCGACCTCCGGGGTGAGTCCGGCGGAAAAATGCTCGCGCACCACGCCGAGCGTCAGCTTCTCAAGTGGTCGGCTCACCGTCTGTGAGTAAGCGGGTACGGGACGATCGATGCTCGTCGAATCGCGATCGTCGTGACCAGCGATCACTTCGAGTAGCGTGGCCGCGTCCTGGGCCGTGTGGGCCAAGGGCCCGACCTGATCCAAACTGCTGGCGAAAGCGACGAGGCCATACCGGCTCACGCGCCCATAGCTGGGTTTCAGTCCCGTTACGCCACAGAGCGCCGCAGGCTGACGAATCGAGCCACCGGTATCGGTGCCGATCGAGAGCGGAGCCATCGACGCGGCGACACAGGCCGCGGCTCCACCGCTGGAACCTCCGGGCGTGCGCCGTGTGTCCCAGGGGTTACGAGTCAATTGGAATGCGGAATTTTCGGTCGACCCACCCATCGCGAACTCATCCAAATTCGTGCGGCCGATCAACACGGCATCGGCCGCCTTAAGCTTGGCGACGACGGTCGAATCGTAAGGCGCCCGGTAGTTGGCCAAGATGCGTGAGGCGCAGGTGGTCAATTCGCCGCGACTGCACAACAAGTCTTTGACCGCTACCGGCAAGCCGGCCAGCAGCCCAAGCGGCTCACCTCGCGCGCGGCGATCATCGATCTGCTTGGCTTGAGCGAGCGCAGGCTCAGGGTCGAATCGCAAGAATGCGCCGATTTGGACGTCGTGCTTTTGGATCTGCTCGACGTAGGAGCGTGTGACTTCGAGCGAGGAGACCTGGCCGGCGCGAAGGGCAGCGAGCCAATGCTGGGCAGTCGACATGAAGTAGATCGGGTCGCGTAACGCGCCCCCTCCTTCTAGACTTACTCGCCGAGCACGGCCGGCACCAAGTAGAACTCGCCGTCGGTGTGCGGTGCGTTCGCCAACACCTCGTCACGGCCCATGCTGCCGCGTGGCGTGTCGTCGCGAAAAACATTGGAGCAATCGGCCGGATGCGACAATGGCTGGACATGCGTGGTGTCCAGCTCGTTGGGCTGTTCCACGTAGCCCACGATTTGCGTGAGCTGACCAGTCATTTGTTCGAGTTCGTCGGCGGTAAGCAGAAGCCGAGCCAAGAGCGAAACCTTGTCGACATCGTCTCGAGTTAAGCTCATCGCGTACTCGACCTCAGCGACAAAGGGCAACTAGGCCTTGGCCTTTTTCTTGGCGCTGGCGGCTTCGGTTGGCACGCGGAACGGGGCGGCTTTCACCGCTTTGGTCACACGACCGCTGCGAATGCACTGTGTGCAGGCGCGAATGGTCCTGTTGGTCCCGTTTTGGGTGACCTTGATGCTTTGGAGATTCGGCTTGAATAACCGGCGCGTGATACCGGTGACCTTGGTGCCAACGCCACCCAGGTACTTCGCTTTGCCGCGCGTGGTGACCGAGTTTCCCTTGCCAGCGGTCTTACCACAAACATCACATCCGGCCGCCATGGCCATCCTCCGCAAATACTTGGAATCACTTACTTTCGAGCAAACCACTAATATAGCGTGACTCGCCCAGCACGCAACCGCATCCGCTGAGACCGGCTGCGAATGGGGAGAAATTACTCAACCTGTTTCAGGGTATCGAGTTATCGCAAGTAGCGTAGCCAGAAACCGCAATTGACGGTTGCACCATCCGTCGATTACCGTGACCTTTTGAGCACGCCAAGCAGGGCGCGCCGCACTCTAAGGGAACGGATACCATGGTCTTGCCAAGCCGCGTGCCGAAAGCGATTCAATGGTCGCTTTCACGGCGATCATGGGGTGTTTTGCTCTCGGTGTTCCTCGTCAGCGCCGGCGGGCTATGGTACTTCTTCTGGCGATATCAGGCCAAGCGTTTTCAGGTCGTTCGCGAAGGGGTGCTCTATCGCGCCGGTCAGCCAACCGAATTCGGTTTCGATCACCTCGTCAAACGTCATGGCGTGAAAACTGTCCTCAGTTTGCAGCTCTACGACTGCCAGTTGCACCGAGGTTGGCTCGACTTGGGCGAGCCTGACGGCGCGATGGAGTCGAGTTACGTGCGCGAGTTGGGGATCGATCACCAGCAATGGTGGATGGGGAACGAAGCCTGTTGGCCCTGGTTTAGTCCCTGGCAGTTCGAGGCGTTCTTCGAGTTGTTTGACAACCCGCAGCATCATCCCGTGGCGGTGCATTGCATGGGGGGACGGCATCGGACTGGAACCGTCTCAGCGCTGTTTCGCTTGGAGTATGACCGTTGGGGAGTTGAGCCGACGCTGCGCGAAATGTTCTCGTTCGAGTTCGGTCCTCCGGCGCGGATTCAAGAGCATAACCTTCGAACCTATCTGCCTCGGCCCGTGCCTTCGCCGAGCGAATGGCAATCGCTGAAGCAAGCATTCGTGCCGCAGGTTGTCGCCTCGGCTGCTGATTATCCGGCGCTCGTACAGGCGTTGCGGCAGCACAGGTCGGACGAGAAAACCGCCCGCGGGGTCAAGCAGTATCTACTTGAACACAAGCCGTTTGCGTTGGCATTGGCAGCGCGGCTGATCGACAAGCCGAACGATTTGTTGGTGTCCGAGGCAACCCAGCAGGCGGTCGTGTTAATCGATCAAGATGAGCCGTCGTCGCGAGAATTGTCGTTAGCCGCGGCGTTGATCGCCGATTTCGGCACGGTCGCCCAGCAGGCGACATTGAAGCATCGGCTGGAACAAGAATCTCGCACCGCGCGTGTCAGTCCGTGGTACGCGGCGGTCGTGTCGGGTGTGACCAACCGGTACACGCAGAACCGCCTGCCGTTTTTGCAGC
The DNA here is from genome assembly GCA_964387325.1 of uncultured Planctomycetaceae bacterium. Taxonomy (GTDB): domain Bacteria; phylum Planctomycetota; class Planctomycetia; order Pirellulales; family PNKZ01; genus CAZZBK01. Next base: position 7,632 of record CAYLYE010000023.1, on the reverse strand, counting down.
CGCTGCTCGACGACGAGCGGTTGAGACCCGAGCCCGAGGCGGCCCAATATCGTTACTGTGATACGGCCGTGGCGCGGATCGCGGTGATCGTCGATCAGTCGTCGTTGGGGGCGTTCTCGACTTTTGCGCGTCGCGATCAGAGCCGCGAGGCATGTCGCCGCTGGTTCGCTGAGCATCAGGAGGCCACCGAGTTAAGTCAACTCGTTCAGCCTCGCCGCGCTCAGCCAGTGCTCGTCGGCGATGGCAAGCCACCCGAGTTGCCACAGAATTTGCAGCGCTAGCGAGATCGGCGGCTACCGGATGCACAACGAGTCATCGGATCATACACAACGCATCGGACTATGGTTCGGGCTCGGAGCGTACTCGTGGTGGGGGATGATCCCGCTGTACTTTCGTCTGGTACGCGAGGTGCTCCCGATCGACGTGCTCGCGCATCGGATCGTTTGGTCGTGCGCGGCCTTGTTGATCGTCATTGTCGTCTTGCGGCGGCTCGGGGACTGGCTGCGGGCGTGGCGTTCGCGGCAACTCATCCAGGGTTTGGCCATCAGTACCCTGCTCATCGCGGCGAACTGGTTCATCTATATCTACGCGGTCTCGACGGAGCAGGTCTTGCAAGCCTCGCTGGGATACTTCATCACGCCGTTAGCCAACGTGCTGCTCGGGATCTTCGTCCTCGGCGAGCGACTGCGACGGGTACAAGGATGGGCGATCGGGCTCGCCACGGCCGGGGTCGCGTATCAGGCGGCCATCGGTGGCGTATTTCCGTCGATTGCTCTGGGGCTGGCCATCTCGTTTTCACTGTACGGCTTGGCGCGGAAATTATTGCAGATTGACGCGCTCATCGGCCTAAGTGTCGAGACGACGCTGCTATTGCCGCTGGCGGTTTTGTATCTGCTGCTCTCGCCGGCCGAGAGAGCGTATGCTCCGTCGATGCTCGCCACACTGGCCCTGGGTGGACCGGTCACGATCGTACCTCTGCTGCTGTTCGCGGGGGCGGCCCGACGATTGCCGATGACGACACTTGGCTTTTTGCAATATTTAGCGCCGAGCCTGCAATTCTTTGTCGCAATCCTCGTGCTAGAAGAATCGCTCGATGCGCAGAAACTGGTGAGCTTTTCGCTCATCTGGTCGGCCGTGGCCATGTACTCGTTCGACGCCTGGCGAGTCTCCCGTCGACGTGCTTCGATGGGACAGGCCTAAGCCCGGTTTGTGTATCGGTCGAGGGGTTTCAAGCCGGCCAATAAGTTGCTCCGAGGGGATAGCCAACGCCCGAGGGAATATGCACAATGGGCGTCTGTTAAGAGCGCTGTTCAAACGTCTGCCGAGGCGTTCATTTCTACCCGTAAGTCAAACTCCCTTAAATAGTTAACACACTGCCATGGACATGATGAACTCGACCATCGTTGATATTCACGGACGCCAAATTCTCGATAGCCGAGGCAACCCAACGGTGGAGGTCGACGTTCGGCTGGCCGATGGCTCGTTCGGTCGCGCGGCGGTGCCGAGTGGCGCGAGCACCGGGGCCCACGAGGCCTGGGAGCTTCGCGATGGCGACAAGAGTCGTTTTGTCGGCAAGAGCGTCACGAAAGCCGTATCCAACATCAATGACCGAATTGCCGACGAACTCGTGGGACTCGACGCGCTCGATCAGCGTAGCGTCGATCAGCGGATGATCGAACTCGACGGCACGCCCAACAAGAAAGAACTGGGCGCGAACGCGATCCTGGGCGTGTCACTCGCCGTGGCCAAGGCGGCTGCCGAGTGCTGCTCGCTGCCGCTGTTCCGCTACCTCGGTGGTGTGAACGCCAAGCTGCTCCCGGCTCCGATGATGAACATCATCAATGGCGGAGCCCATGCCGACAACGGCGTCGATGTCCAAGAGTTCATGGTCATGCCCCTGGGCTTCGATACCTTCGGCGAAGCGCTTCGCTGCGGCGTTGAAATTTTCCACTCGCTCAAAAAGGTGCTGCAAGACAAAGGCTTCAAGACGGCCGTCGGTGACGAAGGAGGATTTGCTCCGGACTTGAAGAGCGATGTCGAAGCGCTCGAAGTCATCAGCACAGCCGTCGAGAAGGCCGGCTACAAACTGGGCGAGCAAGTGTTCTTTGCGCTCGATGTGGCGGCTACCGAGTTGTTCGATGCCAAGGCCAACACCTACACGCTGGGCCACAAGCGGAAGGAGCTTACCAAGCTCGATCCGGCCGGCATGGTCGACATGCTCGCGTCGTGGGCCGGCAAGTTCCCGATCGTCTCGATCGAGGACGGCTGCTCGGAAGACGATTGGAACGGCTGGCTGCAATTGACCAAAAAGCTCGGCGCGACCACTCAGTTGGTCGGCGACGACCTGTTCGTGACCAACGTGCAGCGGCTGCAAAAGGGTATTAACGAAGGTATTGCCAATAGCATTCTCATTAAGGTGAACCAGATCGGCACGCTGACCGAGACGATCGAAGCAATCGAACTCGCTCACCGCAACGGCTACACGAGCATCAGCAGCCATCGCAGTGGCGAGACCGAGGATGCGACCATCGCCGACTTGGCCGTGGCACTCGGCACGGGCCAGATCAAAACCGGCTCGCTGTCACGCACCGACCGGACAGCCAAGTACAATCAACTCTTGCGTATCGAAGAAACGCTTGGCGCGACGGCCCAATACGCGGGTTCGTTGTTCGCGAAGCGAAAGAAATAAAGAAGGGGTGAGGGATGCGGGGCAAATATCAGCCTTTTCGTTCTTCATCATTCCGCATTCATCACTCATCATTTCCCGATGTCCCGTCCGCTGACTGACTCGCCGTGGTTCTGGCTCGGTTTGTTCCTGCTCACAGGACTCCTGGGCCTCTGGGCGATTGGGCCCAAAAACGCCCAGCGACAGATGCGCCTCGAGCGCATGCACGATACCCGTACTCGGGTCCAGGTCGAGCGCTCTGGCGGTGAAATGCCTGAGACCGATGTGGTGGTCGCCCGCGGTGAGCCCTCTGAGCACATGCCGAGGGTGATCGTTTTCTTCGTCGTGATGATGCTTGTGGCCGCGACGGCATGGCGAGCGGTGCGTATTGCGCAGCACAAGTCGACCGAGCCGTCTTCATGACCTGGCTGACCGAAGACCCAACGCTGCTCATCACCCTGGGCCTGATCGTTGAATTGTTCTTGGGCATCGCTCTCTTCAATTCCGGCCGGCTGATCATCGCGGGGCCGATGCTCGTGGTCGGGGCCATCGTGCTGGCTGGTGTGATGGTCGAGCGCTGGATTGTCACCGACCGCGAAGCCGTGCTAGCAGCACTGGACGAGGCGGTGGAAGCGTGCGAGGCGGAACAGGTTGACCGTTTGCTCGCGTTTATCGATCCTGCCCAAGGCGCCTTGCGGCGGACTACCCAGGCTGCCATCACCGGAGTGCAGGTCGATCGCATCAAACTGGTCGATGTCGAGGTGCAGATCAGTCGCCTCACACCCCAGCCTACGGCAACGATCTATGTTACGGCACGCGTGTCTGGACAATTTCGCGGCGCTGTCGGCGCGACGGGCGAGACTTTTTTGTCCTACCGGCTCGATTGGCGCAAAGTTGACGACCGTTGGCTCATCACTGCGGCGCAAGCGACCGAGTTTGACTTGCTCAAACAGGCCCCGCATTGATATGGTGAGTGCTAGCTGCCCCTTCGGCGGAGCGTAGCGGTAGCGGGAATTGATGTTTTAGAAACCGAATCGGGCTTCTTATACTGCCTCGCGCAGTCAGCAACGTTGAGCCATGTCCATCGAGCCAGGAATCTCTGGCTACCTTGTCGTGCTCGACGCCATTGGCTAAGCAAGTCACCCGCAAATGGTCGACTTAACCGGAAGATCGATCAGAGCCCGATCCTGAGGGACCCCCTACCGCCATGTTTCAGCCGCTAAGACTTTGCCTTGTTTTCCACAACCACCAGCCCGTTGGTAACTTCGATGGCGTCATCGAGCAAGCTTACCAAGACAGCTATCTGCCGTTTCTTGAGGTCTTCGAGCGTTTTCCATCGCTCAAGATCGGCTTGCATACCAGCGGCTGTTTGATGGATTGGCTCGTCGAGCGGCATCCGGAATACGTCGAGCGGGTCGCCCGACTGGTCGATAGCGGTCGCATCGAGATCATTGGCGGCGCCTACTATGAGGCGATTCTACCCATGCTGCCTCGTCGCGATCGGGTCGGCCAGATCCGTATGTACAGCGATTGGTTGCAGCAGCGGTTTAACACCAAAGTGCGCGGCATGTGGATGCCCGAACGTGTTTGGGAACAATCCCTAACCAGCGAAGTGGCCACGGCCGGCATTCAATACACACTGCTCGACGACTTCCACTTCAAGAACTCAGGGTTGCTCGACAGCCAATTGCACGGTTACCACGTTACCGAAGACGACGGCCAGATCGTCGCGGTATTTCCTGGTAGCGAACGATTGCGCTATTTGATCCCCTTTGCTGATCCGCAAGAGACGATCAATTATCTGCGCGGCATCACCCAGGATCACCCCGGCTCGGTCGTGGTGTTTGGCGACGACGGCGAGAAGTTTGGCACCTGGCCTGAGACGCATAAGCACTGTTACGCAGATGGCTGGCTGCAACGGTTCTTCGAGGCGCTCGCGGCCAATCAGTCGTGGATCAACGTCACGACGCTCGGCGAGACGGTCGACAACGTACCGCCGCTGGGCAAAATCTTTTTGCCCGACGCGAGCTACCGCGAGATGACCGAGTGGGCTTTGCCCGCCGAGCAGATCGTCGAGTACGACCGGATCAAGCACGACATGGAATACGATCCGCGCTGGCCGACGATCCACCGGTTCATTCGTGGCGGTTTCTGGAGGAACTTCAAAGTGAAGTACCCAGAAAGCGACGAGATGTATACCCGCATGTTCATGGTGAGCAATCGACTGCAAGCGGCCGTCGAGGCTCAGCATGATCGCGAGTTGGTCGCCCAGGCGCGGCGCGAACTGTATCGGGGGCAGTGCAATTGCAGCTACTGGCACGGTGCGTTTGGCGGCATTTATTTACCCCATCTTCGCAATGCCGTTTACAACCATCTGATTGCCGCGGAGAATTTGCTCGATCGCGCGGCGATGCGCGGTTCGACTTGGATCGAAGCCACGGTCGCCGATTTCAATCTCGACGCGCGTCAGGAAGTGCTCCTGAGCAACGATCGATTGGCCACGCTGCTCTCGCCCCACCGTGGCGGACAGATGTACGAACTCGACGTGCGCTCGATTTGCCACAACCTACTGGCCACATTGTCGCGGCGCCCCGAGGCGTACCATCGCAAGGTGCTTGCCGGAGCGCAACAATCGCAAAGCGCTGTCGCCAGCATTCACGACCGTGTGATCTTCAAGCAGCCCGGCCTCGATCGTCGAGTGCAGTACGACACCTATCAACGTAAGAGCTTGCTCGATCACTTCTACGACCAAGAGACCACGCTCGAAGCGGTCGTCGCCAGTACGGCGATGGAACGCGGTGATTTTCTCGGCGGGGTGTATGAAGCCCGCGTGCGTCGCAACCCGGATCGTCATCAAGTGCAGATGTTTCGCCAAGGAAACGCCTGGGGCGTGCCGCTCAAAATCACCAAAGGGGTCACGCTCGAAACCGGCAGCCATGTCGTCGAGATCGCCTACCTCATCGAAGGCTTACCTGCGGGGCGCTCGTTCCACTTTGCGGTCGAGTTCAATTTTGCCGGTCTCCCCAGCGGCGCCGAAGATCGCTATTTCCACGATGGCCAACATCACCGTCTCGGACAACTCGGCAAACAACTCGATCTGGTCGACACTCGCTCGCTGAACTTGGTCGACGAATGGCTCGGCATCGACGTCGGTATCGAATCATCGCTCCCCACGCAGTTCTGGACCTACCCGATCGAGACCGTCAGCCAAAGCGAAGGAGGCTTTGAGCTGGTACATCAATCGGTCGTCGTCATCCCGCATTGGTTTGTACAAGCCGACAGTCAAGGCCGGTGGTGTGTGACGATGCAGATGAACGTCGACACGGCGTTGGCCGAGAGCCGGATGGAAAAGTCCGCCGAGGCGCTGGCCCAATCATAATCGTGTCTCACCCCAAGCCGGCGGCTCTGCCTCCGGAGAATGTTCCCGCGCTAAATCAACCCCCGCAACGGTCCACCGTGGGCGGCAAGTGACTCAATCCGTTTGACGACAGCCGGGTCGTCTTCCAAGGGCGGGGCGTGATGTGGCTTGATCCGCGCATCGATTACGAGCGATCCGCGACAGCCCCAGTGTTTGTGCTCGATTGTCGCCTCAATGCCATCCACATCGGCCGCCGGATCGCTCCGCGTAAAGGTGACCCACAGCCAGTTCTTGAGCGTGTCCGCGGTAAAGTCACTCTCGTCGACGAGCACCACGAGCGGCCAAGCGTTGATCGCATCCTGGGCCGTAAACGCGGCGCAGAATTGCCGACACGACGTGCTCGTGTATCGTGGCGCCTTGACAACCAAGACGCCTGGCAGTGCCACACGCGGCTCACGGAACCCCTCGGTCAATTGCAGCCGGCCATCGACACTCGTCGGCAATTCGCGTCGCGCGGGACCGACGGCCGCGACCACGAGCTTCGAGCCCGCGTTGAGCTGCCCGCCCGAGTAATCGAGCGTGTCCATCGTGGTGCAGGTGTGAAAATGCAAGTCGCGTGTCCAGTCGACTCGCTCCAACATGTGCCTGAAAAAACCACCGATATCGTGCAGGTCGGGCGCTGGTCGATTTCCTACCGCGGCGATCCACACATACTTGGCCAGCGACATTTGCCCTTGACCCAAGATCGCGTGCGCCTGCGTGAGCAGTTCCATCGGCCGACTCGCGGTCGAGTAGGGGACATACCGCTCCGAGCCGATCGCCAACAACAACGGATGCACCCCCGCCGCGTCGACCGCATGCACCGCACGTACCCCGGGCAACACGCTGGGGATGATCGAGCCGGTGAGTTCGTGAATGAACTGACCGAACACGCTGTCTTCTTGCGGCGGGCGACCGACGCTCGTGAATGGCCAAATCGCTCCCGCGCGATGCGTGACCCGGTCGACGTTCAACACCGGAAAATCATGCTGCAACGCGTAGTACCCCAGATGATCGCCAAACGGTCCCTCGGGCAATAACCGAGTCGGATCGATCGTGCCGCTGATGCAGAAGTCGGCCTCGGCATGAATGGCGGGCCGGCCGGGCTCGACGATCAACGGCACGCGTCGCCCACCAAGTGCGCCAGCGAACGACAACTCGCTGAGTCCCTCGGGCAGGGGCATCACGGCCGATATCGTCATCGCCGGTGGTCCACCGACAAAAATGTTCACGCGTAGCGGCTCGCCTCGCTCGATCGCGGCCGCATGATGCACGCCGATACCACGATGAATCTGGTAGTGCAGACCGATCTGTTCGTTGAGTCGGTACTGATTACCACTTAATTGCACTCGGTACATGCCCAGGTTCGAGCGTTGCCAGCCTGTCGAGCGTGGATCCTCACTATAGACCTGCGGCAGCGTGATGAACGGCCCGCCATCGCGTGGCCAACTGACAATTTGCGGCAGTCGATCAATGGTTGTCGCATGCTCTAGCACGCTGCCGCGCCGAACACGTCTCGGTAGCATTTGATACGCGGCAAACCCTGCTCGGGCGTACTTGAGCGGCTCAC
>CAYLYE010000022.1:0-41671 GCA_964387325.1 uncultured Planctomycetaceae bacterium | reverse complement strand
GTGGACGACGTGCGCAAGAAGTTCGTGACTGCGTTTGCCAATCCGCCCAAGGAGCCCGAGATCGATTTTTCGCCGAGCGTCAAAGCGGCGTTGTTCGTGCTCAACGAGAAGACCATCTTCGAGCGGCTCAAGCCCACCGGTGGAAACCTGATCGAGCGCGTCACCGCGATGACCGACCCCCAGAAGATTGCCGAGGAAATTTACCTCGCCGTCCTCACCCGGCTGCCCACGGCCGACGAGACCAAGGACATTGTTGAGATCGTTGCCAAGGCACCTGCTGAACCCGAAAAACGCGCCCGCACGATGGGTCACATCGCCTGGGCGTTACTCGCCTCGACCGAATTTTGTTTGAACCACTAAACCGCTTTTCGGACACAATTCAACCGCACACACGCCCTCTCGGCGACTCGCCGAGGGCTAAACAGGAAGCAAGTGAGAACGGACATGAACACGCAAAACATGGCTGGCCGATCGAATTTGTGTCGCCCCAACGATCACCGTCTCTCGCGCCGATCGGTGCTCGGCGGCATGGCGCTGGGCGCGAGTGGCCTGGGGCTCGGCGCGCTGGCGCATCCGGCCGTCGCCGAGGCGATCAAGCAAAAAGACAAGCAAGTGCTGTTCGTGTGGCTCGACGGCGGCATGAGTCAGCTCGAATCGTGGGACCCCAAGCCGAACACCGAATTTGGCGGACCGTTTCGCAGCATCCCCACGAGTGTGCCGGGTGTGCGTATCAGCGAACTCATGCAGCGCACCGCCAAGCAAATGCACCACCTGACCGTGGTTCGCAGCGTCTGTACCAAGGACAACGCGCATAGCTCGGGCGTGGACCGGATCCAGCGCGGAGACCCCAAGCCGCGCGGCGTAGTCTATCCGTATTTTGGTTCGGCCGTGGCTCAACTGCTCGGCCCCCTCAATGGCCTGCCGCCGTATGTGTGGATCAAGCCCATGAGTGGCGGGTTTGTCTACAAAGACGCCGGGTTCTTGGGTCCCAAGTACGGGGCGCTGGCCTTCGGCGACGGCAAGCCGCCGGAGAACCTGCTCCGCAACCCGGACATCTCTCCAGAAGAAGACGCGCTCCGCAACGAGCTGCGCGCCAAGCTCAACGAGCGTTACGTCAAGCAGCACCGTCCGCAACTCGTCGAAGCGAATAGTTTTTGCTACGATGTGGCGCAAGAGTTGATGAAGCGGCAAGACCTGTTCGACGAATCGAAAATCTCGGCCAAGGACAAAGAACGTTACGGCACCCACGAGATTGGCCGACACATGCTGCTGGGCCGCAAGATGCTCGAAGCGGGCGTGCGGTTCGTGAAGGTGAATAGCTACGGTTGGGACACCCACGGCGACAATTTCAACGGCTCTGCCAGTCTTGTGCCCCGCTTCGATCAGGCCTTCGCCGCGATCATCGAAGACCTCGCCGCGTCGGGTCGTCTCGAGCACACGCTGGTCATCGCGATGAGCGAATTCGGTCGCACGCCGCGCATTAATGGCCACCTGGGTCGCGATCACTGGCCCGAGGCCTGGAGCGTCGCCATGGCCGGTGTCGGCCTCAAGCCGGGCACCGTCGTCGGCAAGACAAACGACAAAGGCACCTGGGTCGACAGCGAGGAGCATGACATCGGCTGCCTGTTCCACACTTGGTTCCACTGCCTGGGCATCGACTCGAAGCTGCATCAGTACGACAACAACGGACAGCCCTTGCCGCTGGCGCACGACGACATGAACCGCATCAAGGAAGCGATCGTCTAAGACTCCACTCGCCCCTTGCGAGACAGGGGGTATGGGTGAACGAGATTAAATGGTTGGGGACTGTCCCCCGCTCTGATTAGGAATTCGTGATATGGCCATCGACGCGAAAGAACTTCTCAAGCTCTACGAACCCAAGAAGCTCAAGCAGCTTTTTGAGTGCGACAAGCAGCAGCACACCGGCGCGCGGTTTAGCCCCTGCGGCAAGTACCTGCTCGCCGGCAGCTACACAGGCGCCGTGCTCCGCTGGGACGTCACGAGCGACGAGTACAAAACGCTCCCCTCGCTCACGGGTCATCACGGCTACGTCGTGCTCGCTTACGCCCAGCAAGGAGGCTTGGTCTACTCGGGCGACTCCTGGGGCCGACTGCGCGCGTGGTCCTACACCGACGAACAGCCGCAGCCCAAGTGGGACATCGAACAAGCCCACGACGGCTGGCTCCGCGAGCTGGCCGTGAGCCCCGACGGCAAACAGCTCGCCACCTGCGGCCGCGATCATATGCTGCGCATCTGGGACACCGCCACGGGCAAAAAACTGCACGAGTTGCAAAGTCCCGAGGATCTGTTCTGCGTCCTCTGGCACCCCAGCGGCAAGAGCCTCGTGACCGGCGACCACAAAGGCATCGGGCGAGAATGGGACTTGGCGTCGGGCAAGTCGACGCGCGAGTTCAACGCCAGCGTGCTCTTTAGTCAGTCCCGCCTGCAAGACGTCGGCGGCATTCGCGCGCTGGCATTTGATGCCGGCGCCAAGACACTCGCTGTCGGCGGCGTCAAGCCCGCCAATGGCGGCAACGTGCAAGGCGGGCCCACCGTGCTGCTCTTCGATTGGGCCACCGGCAAGCTCAGTAAGACGATCGAGCTCAGCGGCGACGTGTTTGTCGAGGACATCCGCTTCGACCCCAACGGCTTCTTGATGCTCGCGGTCAGCGGCAACCCTGGCTCGGGCAAGCTAGTCTACGTCCACCTCGACGACACGAAACCCTTCTTCGAGCTGAAGCTGTCGAACTGCCACGCGCTGAGCGTGCAACCCGATGGCAAGCGTCTGGCCGTGAGCGTGACGAACGCCAACAGTTCAGGCAATGGACGACCCAAATCGAAGGATGGCTCGAAAGAGTATCCCGGCAACTGGTCGCAACTTGTGCTTTTCGATCTACCGTCAGCCGAAGCCGCCAAGCAGACGTAAGTCCTCACGCTCGCTCGATCGGAAAAGCAATCACTTCCTGAATCGTCGCGACGCCGGCAACGAGCATCACGATCCGATCGAAGCCCAACGCCACGCCCATGCACGGCGGCACTCCGGCGCGCATCGCGTCGATCAACCGACTGTGCTCGCTCAACGGCCATTTGCCGTCCTGAACGCGCAGCGCATTACTCTCGCGGTTCCGTTCCATGAGTACCGCGGGGTCGAGCAATTCGTGATAGCCGTTGGCCAACTCGATGCCGTCGGCGTAGAGCTCGCAGCGCTCGGCGACCGGCGGATCGGTGAGGCTCACCTGAGCGAGCGCGGCTTGCGACGGTGGATAGTCGTGCAATATCGTGGGACGGCCACGTCCTAGCTGCGGCTCGACGAGTTCGACGAGCAACCAATCGAGCCAAGCGTCGCGGTCGGCGGATGCGAAACTCTCCGGCGGCACGAGCCCTCGATCGCGCCCGGCGGCTTGCAGTTGCTCGACCGAGTCACGCAGCGGGTCGATCCCCACATACTGCAAGAACGCTTCGCGATAGGTGAGCCGCTCGGCCGCGCCGCGTTGCAACAGACACTCGGCCACGTCGCTGAGCAGTTGCATCCCCGCCGCGTAGTCGTCGCCAACACGGTACCACTCGACGATCGTAAACTCGGGGTTATGTCGTGGGCCGATCTCGCCTTGTCGAAACGCCTTGGTGATCTGATAAATCCGCTGACCTCCACAGGCCAGCAGCCTTTTGAGCGCGAACTCAGGCGACGTCTGCATGTAAAGGCGCTGCGAGCCGCCGGGCACGGCCAGCTGGGTCTCCAGTGGGTCGAGATGCCGATCGATGACCGTATCGGCTGACAAAATAGGCGTTTCGACCTCGATAAAGTTGCGCGTGGCGAAGAACGCCCGTAGCTGCATGAGCAACTGCGCTCGCAATTCAAGAATGGGCCACGATGCCGTGGAGCGAAAGTCGTCGGACAAAATATGTGCCTCGATAAGAATCAACGTTTGCGGTATTGACGTGGAGCATCACGGGCAGTGGTGTCAGTCGACCTCGTAGCGATGTTCCGGGCATGATCCCAAATACTTCGCTACCAGCTCGGCATGAAACAGCAACCGCTCGGTCTGAGTATAGAGCACGTGACCAGCCAAGTGCTCGGCGACATTCGACGACTGCGGACCGTAGTCGACGAGCAGGGTCGAGCCTGCGTCGGCAATGCGATGCCCGCGTCGCAATCGTGGCAACAGGTCGCGGAGCGAATAGTCTCCTTGCAAGAGTCGATTGAGGCGCGCGTCGCTCACCGCGCTGCGTAAGGCTAACCAGCCCGGCGGCGTGTTGGTCCCCGCGATGGCTAATTGCTGAACATAATCGCCACCCACGGCCGACAAAATGTCCGCGAGCGAGGGGGGGAACTTGCCCAGCCACCAACGCGCGTTGTCGTGTGCTTGATGAAACACCACGTGCAGCAAGCGACCCCAACCCGCGCGATGCCAACCATAACGGATCGGGGTCCCGAACGTGACGAAGTCGAATTGGCGTGGGTTCCAATGCGGCTCTCGGGCAGTGAGCAGCGCGCGGACCCGACCCCAATGGGGCAAGTCGATGCGGCCTCGCAGTGGTGTACGATAGAAAAGTCGCGCGGCATGAAAAAATGCCATCACGCCATCGAGGTCGCCGCTGAGCAAGTTGCTCAGCAGCGCGAACACGTTTCCCGCGTGGCTGTGTCCCCAGAACATGACACGCTCGTCCGGTTCGAGCGGCAATTGACTGAGCCGGTCGAGCAAGCGCACCGCGCCGTCGGCGCGGCCGATGTGATGGTTCTCGCTCGACCAGGTCAACGGGAGCACTTCGATCGCGCGCTCCCCCGGCTCGTTGAGTCCGGCTTGCAGGAGCCGCACGAACTCGTGGGAGTAGTTGCCAAAGTCTCCGGCCAGTTTGTTGATGATCTGGCGCACGCTCTCGCGCAGGTTGCGTCCTGGCTCGGGGAACCAGCGCTCAAGGTCGGCGAGCAGCCCCAGGGCGTCGTCGCCTACGAAGGTACCGTGAACCAGGCAAATGTAGCGCACACGTTCCTCGCGCCAGCGGGCAGCAATTGCCCGCATCCGCTCGCGCCACTCGATCGAGTCGACGGCCGGCGTCGGCTCGCAGGGCACGTGAAAGCAGGGCGTCGTGGGCGGATCTCCGCTGTAGCTCTGGTGTCGAAAGGCGTCGGTCACGCTGACCCCATGTTTCAGGCCAATTTGCACAGCGTCGGCGTGCTAGCTCGCTGCTACCGCGATCATTACAATGTGGCGAACTAGAAGCAACCCAAAACTATGGTCTCGCGATCGTTCAAGGAGATTCTCATGCGCAGTTGGTTTCGTTTGTGGAGCGTGGCGCTCGCCGTCGCTATGATGAGTGCGCCCACTTGGGCCGACGTGGTGTTGCCCGACGTGATCGGCAGCAACATGGTGCTGCAACAAGGCGTGGGCGCCACCATTTGGGGTTGGGCCGAGCCCGGCGAAGAGGTCACCGTCTCTGTCGGCGACAACAAAGCCACGACCAAGACCAACGCCGCCGGTGATTGGCGCGTGCAGCTCAAGCCGCTCGCCTCGGGCGATAAGGTCGAGATGACCGTCCAAGGCAAAAACACGATCAAGCTGACCAATATCCTCGTCGGCGAAGTCTGGCTCGGGTCGGGTCAGTCCAACATGCAATGGTCGGTCACGCAATCGCTCAACCCGCAAGAAGAGGTCGCCGCGGCCAAATATCCGAACATTCGTTTGTTCCTCGTGCCGCTCGTCCCCTCGGGCACGCCCGCCACGCGCGTCAACGCCCGCTGGGTCGAATGCTCGCCCGAGACCGTCGGGAATTTTTCGGCCGTACTGTATTTTTACGGCCGACATTTGCACAACGAGCTCAAGGTTCCCGTCGGGTTGATTGCTTCGGCCTGGGGCGGCACGCGGATCGAGCCATGGATTCCACCGGTCGGTTTCGAATCGCAACCAGAATTGGCTTCGCTCCTGGATCAAGTCCGGACCTCGAACCAGCGCTACAATCAGCAATTGTTGCAGCAGGTGCGTCAGCTCAAGACCTGGTTGGCGCAGGCTGAAAATGCCTCGGCCAATCAGAAAGACCTGCCCCCCTTCCCGACCATTCCGAACCATCCGCTCAACAGCAATGGTGCTCCGACCGGCTTGTACAACGGAATGATTCATCCTGTCGCGCCGTTCGCTATCCGCGGCGCGATTTGGTACCAGGGCGAGTCGAATAACGGCATGGGCATGCAGTACTTCACGCTCATGAAGGGTCTGATCGAAGGTTGGCGGCGTGTGTGGAGCAACCCCGAGTTGGCGTTCTATTACGTGCAGTTGGCTCCGTTTAAGTATGGTAATCGCAATGAGGCGGACCTAGCCGGCATCTGGGAAGCGCAAACCGCGACGCTCGCCGTGCCGCACACCGGCATGGCCGTCACGACCGACATCGGCAACGTGAGCGACATCCATCCGAAGAACAAGCAAGAGGTTGGTCGCCGCCTCGCCTTGTGGGCCTTGATGCAAGATTACGGCCGCAAAGACACGGTCTACTCGGGCCCGTTGTACGAGAGCCACGCGGTCGAACTCGACCAGATTCGCATCAAGTTCAAACACTCGGGCAGCGGGCTGGCAAGCCGTGACGGGAAAGCCCTGACGTGGTTCACCATCGCCGGCGAGGACAAGAAGTTCGTGAGCGCCACGGCCAAGATCGAAGGCAACTCGGTGCTCGTCGGCTCGAGTAAGGTCACGTCTCCGGTCGCGGTCCGATTTGGTTGGAACCAGTCGGCTGAGCCCAACTTGTCGAACAAGGAAGGCTTGCCCGCCTCGCCGTTCCGCACCGACACGTGGGACACGCAGCCCGAACTGAAGTAAGTGCCCCTCACGAGGCACTCGACTGTGGTATCGAACCGCGCGCGGCGCAGCTCGTTGCGTCGCGCGCGGCATTTTATCCTGACGCAGGTTTGACCCCCGAGCATCATGAAAACGTTGCTAAGTGAAGCTGAGTTGCACGCCGGGGTGAGCCGTCTGGCCGAGCAGATCAATCGCTTCTATGGCGCGCGGCCTCTGACCATCATCGGCGTGATGACGGGCTCGCTCGTGCTCATGGCCGACCTGATCCGACAGTTGCGCATGCCCTTGCGGGTCGGCGTGGTCCAGTGTCGCAGCTACCGCGGCGCGGCGACTCGACCCGGCACACTCACGCTGAACACCGATCTGCTTCCCGAGGTCAAAGCGTGTCACGTTCTGCTCGTGGACGACATTTTCGACACGGGCAACACGCTGTTCGAGCTGCTCAATCACTTTGATACGCTCGGCCCCGCATCGCTCCGTTCGGCGGTCTTGCTCCGCAAGCAGGGGCGGGCCGAGGTGGCTGTACATCCCGACTACGTCGCATTCGACATTCCCGACGAGTTCGTCGTAGGGTACGGGCTCGACTATCAGGACGAGTTTCGCAATCTGCCCTACTTGGCCGCGCTGGAGTCGAGCGATCTCGCTTCGAGGGGGACGGCGTGAGTGCGTCGCTCATCGTGCTGGTCCTTGGGCGACGCGCGTTGACCGAGCGTGCAACACACTCGCTGGAAGAGTTGGCTTTGCAATTTTCCGCGCGCGGGCACAAAGTCGCTGTCCTGATGAATGAACCCGTGGCGGTCCAACTGCCGGGAGTGAGCGTGAGCGCGCTGGGTAATGTCGCGTCAGGTGCGTGGAGCGACTGGTGTTTTGCTCGTCGCTTGAGGCGTTGGCTGCGCACCCATGCCACACACATTCGGGTTGTGATCGTCGACGGCTTGCTGAACGCCGCCGATTGTGTCGTACAGACGATTCGAGCCGTGCCCGTGTTGGTGCAGGTCGAACGAACCGGCCTCGCTGGCGATTGTCACGGCCAGCTACGTCAGTGGCGCGGCATTGCTCGCAAACGAGCGTGTCAGCGGGCCGCGTTGTTCGTGGCCCGATCGCAGCTTGCCGAGCGCGAATTGATCGCCGCCGGCTATCCGCGCGACCGGATTGTTTCGAGCGTTGGAGACACGACCCGTTTGGCCGATGATTACGAACGTTGGATCGCTCGCGGTCGACCCGACGAGCCCCACGGAGGCCAAGAGCCGTGAAGCCGCGTGTTGTCCATGTGGTTCCTGGGTTCGATCCGACCGGCGCAGCCGAGCAGGCTGCGTGGTTGCAGCAGGCATTGAGCGCGTCGATCGACACGCACATCGTCGTGTGGGGTCAACCGCGCGTCGTCGCGCCGCTCCCCGACATGCCGCCGCAGACGGTGCTTCTTCCACGACGCTCCGGTTGCGATGCGTTCGCATTTCGACAATTGAGCGCCTATCTGCGATCGCTTGGCCGCAGCGTGGTCCATAGTTGGCTGTCGATTCACGATGCCTGGGGGCAAGCAGGCTTGGCCGGGCTGGCGCCGCGCAGGCGAATCGTGACATGGCGCGAGTCACTGCCGCGTGTTTCGTGGTGGTCGCGCCGCGTGTTGCAATCCGCCTCGCATGTGATCGCTCCCACGGCTCAACTGTCGGCTCAGGCGATTGAGGTGAGTTCCTCGCGCCTCATCGCGACAACCATTCCCGATGCCGTAACCGTCTCAGCCACGATCGCCAAACCCGAGAGCACAGGGTTCACGAAAACGATCGTCGCCTGGGGGCGATATAGCTATGCCGATCACTGGCAAGACGCCATCTGGGCTGCCGACATCTTGCGCGTCGTTCAGCCCGGCCGGTTTCAATTGCACCTGATCTCACAAGGCGAACAGACCGACGAGCTACGGCGATTCATTCAGCAGGTGGAAATCCAGGACACGGTCCAGCTTCACCCGTGGAGCGAGTGGCCCACGCGGCTTGCACAGGCCGACGTGATCTGGTCGCTCAATTCGACCGTCGATCTGCCGCGCGCGTTGCTCACCGCGATTGCTCAGCGTGTGCCGGTGGTCGCCTGCCGAACGCCGACCCTAGCGACGTGGATCGAACACGATCAGACCGGTCGTGTGATTCAATCGGGCGATCGGGCCGACTTGGCGCGTCAAACCTTGTGGCTGACCGACCATCCTGAACGTGCTGAGCACCTCGAGCTCGCCGCCCAACGACGGTTACAAGCTCAGCACGCTCCTCAGCAGATTGCCGCGTCTTACGAGCAACTGTATCACGAACTCGCTCGCTGAGTTTAGCGGCGGATCGTGACCCGCGAGCCTTTAGTGAGCATGTCGAACACGTCGCCAACGTCGAGCGCACTGAGGCGCACGCTGCCGCGCGGGTCGACGTTCGTGGGATCCACACGCGCCGGCGAGCCGTGAATCTTCACGTGATTTTCGAGGATCAGCAGATGTTCGCCCAACGGATTGTTGGGGTCGTCGGCGTCGATCAACCCACCGGGGCCCACGTACTGCGGGTTGGCCGCTTTGTCCTGAACGCTGTATTCCCCCTCGGGGGTTGCGGCGTCTTGGCCGACCGTGAACGGAAACCGTCCCGCATATCGGCCGTGTAACAGCAGCGTCAACTCTTGCGTTTTCAGATTGACCAGCGCGTTGAACGGTCCGCGCAGCACCTTGAGTTCCACGCCGCTCTGGACCTGGCGCGGGTCGACGATGCCGTTGATCTTGGCGAGCAATGCCGGCGGGACCTGGTAACGATCGGCAATCTGTTCCAGCGTGTCGCCCGGTCGGACGATGTACGGCGGTTCGAGGAGGTGCTGCCGCGAGTAGATCACCGTGACCGCCAGTCGATCCAGCAAGTCGACCAACTGCGGCCGCTCGTCCTGAGGTGTGTTGGGATTATCGAACCACTCGGTCAGCGCGAGCAGCGACTCGGCAAGTCGACCCTGATTCAACATCGTCTGGCAGGATTGCATCGACTCGGCAAAACGCGCGTACGGATCGGTTTGCAGCGGAGCGGGAGCAATACCCGTCGGCGACGCGGTCGGCCCGGTCGTGGTCGATGCGGTCGGCCCGGTCGTGGTCGATGCGGTCGGGCTAAGGGGCGTCGGGTTCACATCGACCGGCGGAGTCGTTGGCGCGGGAGGAAAGCTTGGCGCCGAGGTGGGGTTGTTCGGCGTGTAGACACCCGACGGCGGTGACACGCTGCCGGGCGCGGTCGTTGCCGTCGAACTGGGTGACACGCCACTTGGATTTAAGAACGGATCGGCCGCCGGTGTCGACGGAGGAGACGAAGTGCCACTTGATGTTGACGCGACGGTGCTCGCTAAGTTGTTGGCAGCATCAAACGCTGGCGCGGACGATGAGGTCGGCGGAGGAGCAGAGCCAAACGGAGGTGGCGAGCTTGGCTGTGCCGATGGACCGGCTGAACTGAACGACGGCGGCGAACTCAGAGCCGCCGGAGCACTTGAGCCCGCACCGGGCAATTGCACGAGCGGGGCTGCGCCCCAGTCCTTGGCCTCGATCGGCGGCGCGGCAGGGGGCTTGGCCGTGAATGTCACGAACGCACCATAACCCACCGTGGATAGTACAACGGCGACGCATAACGTCTTGAGGGTGTTCACCTTCGTCCTCCGGTGACGCAGTGGTGTATGTCGACACCATCCCCACGATCCTTCGTGAGGCGACGAATGATAGTCGTTTTTCATGACAGCGGCTATGTCACTTGCCCCAGTTTGCTACAGTGAACAGCCGAAGCTTGTCTCTCCAAGCCCTCTCAATCATGCTAGCGGAGTCGTGCATGCAGTGGCTCGATGAACACAACGCGGCCGATTACCTGCGCCGACGCGGCTGGATCGGCCCCCACGAGACCGTTGCGATCCAAGAACTCGCGGGAGGCGTGTCGAATCAGGTGCTCTATGTGGCCCGGCCTGACTTGAGCGGGGCCGACTTCGTTCTCAAGCAGGTACGACCGCAACTGCGGACTCCCGAGCCGTGGTTTGCTCGTGTCGAACGAGTCTGGCGCGAGGTCGAGGTGTTGCGCGTCTGCCAGGAGTTGCTCGCTGCGCCGGGCACACGCCCGCTGCGGGCCACGACTCCGCAGATTTTGCACGAGGATCGCGATCAATACACATTCGCCATGACCGCCGCGCCGCGCGATCATCGTGTCTGGAAACGGGATCTGCTCGCGGGGCATGTCGACGGCGAAATCGCTCGCAGTTGTGGTCGCCTGCTGGGGCGGCTCCATGCCCGTTCGTGGCTCAACAAGTCGATCGAAGAACGATTGGGAGATCGACAACTGTTCGACGAATTGCGTATCGACCCGTACTACCGTTTTGTCGCCAGTCGACACGAGTCGTTCGCGCCGCACATGCTCGCACTCGAACTCGATCTGGCCGCGCATCCCCGTTCACTCGTGCATGCCGACTTCAGTCCCAAGAACCTGCTGCTGTCGGGCGATGTGCTGATGATGGTTGACTTCGAGACGGGTCACTACGGCGACCCGGCTTTCGACCTGGGGTTCTTCCTCAGTCATCTCGTGCTCAAGGCAGTTCATGCCGCCCCGAACCAGGCGCCGTACCTGGCGCTGACCGAGTTGTTTTGGGACGAGTATCGCACGGAGTTGATCGAGACCAGCGGAGTCGATGAATACGCACAACTGGTGGCTCGGGGCATTCAGCATTTTGCCGGCTGCTTTTGGGCCCGCGTCGATGGCAAGAGCCAAGTCGATTACTTGACCGCCCCTGCGCGACGCGAGCTGGTGCGTCGCACCGCGCAGCGGATATTGTTGGAAAAGCCGATCGAATGGCGCGACGTGCTGTCGCAGATTCAACTCGACCTGGCTGGTTTTTGAACTTCGGGCCACGCACTGGCCGTCGCTTTGGAGACATGCCGATGGTAGATTATACGCAGTCCCTGTGAGAGCGACTCGAGTTCCGATTCATTGCCCTGACCACGACAAGAGCCCAGACCGTGTTGCCGCCGTTGCCAAAGTTTGACCTGTTTCATGACGCCTGGGGACGGCTCGTCATGGTCGACGCCGAGGGAGTCAAGCACGTTGGAGTCGAGCCGGTGCGTGACTTCCCGTTGAGTGACCCGCATCAGTGGATCAGCGTCTGCGACGTGCAGGGGCATGAACTCGTCTGCATTCAAGACGTCAACGAGCTATCTGACAAGGTGCGTCAGGTGTTGCTCAGCGATCTGTCGCGCCGCGAGTTTGTGCCGGTCATTGAGCGCATCGAGCATGTCAGCTCCGACACCGATCCGACCCAGTGGACGGTGAAGACCGATCGAGGCCTGACAACGTTCCTGGTCAAGGGGGATGACGACGTCCGTCGGCTCGAAGGCGAGCGAGCACTGATCGTCGACGCCGCGGGGATCCGCTATCTGGTCCCCGACGCTGGCGCGCTCGACGCCAACAGTCGGCGTTACCTCGACCGCTTTTTGTAACAGATATGTGCGTTACTTAGGGTCGCGTGGGGCTTCGGGCACGGTTTGGGCAATCCACTGGCGAATGACCTCGATCGCCTCGCGGTCGACGTGCGTTGTGGCCAGCGGGGGCATTTGTCCCGTGCCGCGCGTTTGCAACCGGTGCAACAGCACCGAACGCTCGGGACGGCCGGCTGCGATGATTCGCGCGTCGTCGAGTCCGAAGCGATTGTGAAGCGGTACGACATCGACCATTTTTGTCTTGTCGCGGGCAGAGAAATAATCGAGCACGATCGCCGCGTTGCCGCCGCCGGCGTCGACGTGGCAATAGGCGCAATTGGCGTGCAGATACGATCGAGCGCGCAGCTCAATATCTGCCGTCTGGTCAGATAAGTCGACGAGCTTCCCCATCTCCTTGGGACGTTTCGCGAGTGGCTTGGCCCAGAGCCGCTGTTGATACAACGGCTCGTACAGGCGGCGCGCGGCGCTGAGCCAGACACGTTCGCTAGGGCGCAGCCACGAGGGGAGCGGCGTCAGAACGCCGAGCGCGTCCCAGGCTACCTGGGTCGCATCGTCGTCACTCAGCTCAACGTGATGTCGACCGGTAAGTCGACGCAGTGAGCGTTGCACGAACGAGGCGAGTCGACCTTTGAGCTTCGGCAGGTCCTCCTGCTCGATGTCCCAGAACTTGGTTTTGAACACGCCGAGATGTTCGAGCGTGCGCAGCTGATTAGCCTGCACGCCGCCATAGTCGTGCAGTTTGTTCAACTGCACCTCACTGACGCCGAGCACGTACTGTGCCGCCCGCGAGTGACAGACCATGCACTCGGCTCGG
The DNA here is from genome assembly GCA_964387325.1 of uncultured Planctomycetaceae bacterium. Lineage (GTDB taxonomy): Bacteria > Planctomycetota > Planctomycetia > Pirellulales > PNKZ01 > CAZZBK01. Next base: position 28,605 of record CAYLYE010000022.1, on the reverse strand, counting down.
CTGGGAAAATGCCACTTGAGCTGCCGCTGACCACCGGGCGCGGCGGCGTCGCGGATCGTGTACTCGCGATCAACGCCCGACTTGTCGACCAGTTCGGCGTCGGTCTGCTCCTGATTCCAACGATACGAGTAGCCGACCCATTCCTTCTGCTCGAAGACCATCAGTCGCGTTTCGATCCAGCGGCGCGACTGGGGGTTGCCTGCCTCGTCGTCGATGGCGAACGATTTTACGAGCACCGAGCCTTCGTCGAACTTGAATCCCCAGCGGCCGGTGTAATCGATTCGCGCGTCGCCAGGGAGGGCGATGAACCGTTCCTTGTGCGCGCCGTCGGACCACAGCTGCACGTTGACCGAGAACGGTATGAGGCCCAGGTGGGTCTTGTGCCCGGCGACCGACGCGAACAGCCCGGTCTCGCTGAGCTTGCGCGGGAAGTTGCTTGGCGGGGTGTCGGTCGGCGTGGGCTCAAAGTAGTACAACGCGCCACCGTGATCGATTACGAGCAGTTCGCCGGCATGATCGAGGCCGAAGCCGACAATTTGCAGCGAGGTGTCGACGATCTCGCGCCGATAGGTGACCTGCTGGCCATCGTGCTTGACGGCCCAAATCTTGCCCGTGGCAAAGTCGCCGTACACGAATGCGTTCTGCAACTCGGGCAATTTACTGCCGTGATACACGACGCCACCGGTCAAGCTACGGGCCTCACTGTGCGGATGCTCGACAGTCGGTTTGACCAATGGCCCCGGGCCGAGTTTACGCTCCAAATAGAACGGGTAGCTCCCTTCGTACACGCTCCAGCCGTAGTTGTCAGCCTTGCGGACCAAGAAGACCTGCTCCCACAAGTCTTGTCCGTTCTGCCCGACCCAGAGTTGGTTGAGTGGATGGTCGTAATACATCCGCCAAGGGTTGCGGAATCCGTGCGCCCAAATCTCCTCGCGGGCTCCTGCCACGCCGACATACGGGTTGTCGCGCGGGATCGAGTACGGTCGGTCCTTGTCCGGATGATCGACATCAATGCGAATCATGACGGCCAGCAGGTCATCGATCCCTTGGCCCGTGATGTCCGTGTCGGAATCGCTGGTACCGTCGCCGGTGGGGACATACAAGTAGCCGTCGGGACCAAAGCCGAGGTCACCACCGTTGTGGCCGTTCGATTCCCATTCGAGGATCACCAGCGCGCTGTCAGGGTCGACCTTGCCGGCCTCGTCGCGGTTCACGGTCACGCGAACGATGCGGTTCTTTTTCTTCTCGCCCGGTTTTGCCTTGACCGGCCCATTGACGATGGCGAACAACTGGCGGTTCTGCTCATAACGCGGATGAAAGCAAAAGCCGTAGACGAGGTCTTGCGAGTCCCAGATGAGTTCAGGCTGCGTGGCAGTCGGGTCGTCGGGAAAGGCGAGGATGCGGCCGGGCCCCGCCCAGGAGCCGCCATGCTCGACGAGGAACATCCGTTTCGAGCCGGGCTCGGCCCGCACGAAGATGGGCTGAAACGTCTTGAGCTGCGGATAGGCGCGAACGATCCGAAAGGGGTAAGGCGGTTCGGGAGAACCGGCCACGCGCGAGTCGTTCCACAGCGTGCGCCGCGCGATGCCGTAGGGCTCGACCTCGGCAGCCATACATTCGCAGACGAATAAACTGGCCAGACACAACACCAGCAGGGGAACGACACGTCGCATTGCACGACCTCATACGAATCGAGTGGACAGACGAACTCTCAGCAGGAGTCGACCATTCTACGATACCAAGCGGCGCGGCGGCGTGATACTCTGGAGGGACTTGCCGACGGTTTTTCTCCCTGGTCTGTTTATGAAGGTCCATGCCATGCCGTGTTCAACGATGTTGCGTGCCACACTGACCACTTTCGTACTGGCACTGCTCGGGTCAACGCTTCTGGCGCAGAGCGCGACCGCGCCGCTTCCCAGCGATCACAAACGGGTCACATACTACGTCGACGCACAAGGCCAAGAAAAGCCGGTCACGAGTGTCGAGACTTGGCAGCAGCGACGGAAACAAATTCTGGCCGGGGCCACGCTCGCGATGGGCCCCCTCCCGAAGCTCGATCCCGCACTGCCGCTCGACATCAAGGTACTCGAAGAGACCGTGCAAGAGGGCGTGCGGCGGCAGTCGATCTCCTATGTGGTCGAAGGCCAGCGGCGCTGCACGGCCTACCTGTGGATCCCCGAGACGAAAGCGGGGCAGCGTCGGCCGGCTATGTTGGCGCTGCATCCGACGGGCCCGTTGGGCAAGGGGATCGTTGCCGGCTTGGGACCCCGCGCCAATCGTGGCTACGGCCTCGAGCTGGCCCAGCGCGGCTATGTCGTGCTGGCTCCTGATTACCCGTCGTTCGGTGACCTGAAGGATTATGACTTCGAGAACGACTCGTATGTCTCGGGCACGATGACGGCCATCGTCAATCACATGCGCGGCGTCGACCTGCTACAGCAACGCGCGGACGTTGACCCCAGCAAGATCGGCGCGATCGGCCACTCACTGGGAGGGCACAACGCGATTTTCGTCGGCGTGTTCGACGAGCGGATCAAGGTCGTCGTGACCAGTTGCGGTTGGTGTCCGTTCCACGATTACTACGCCGGCAAGATTGTCGGCTGGACGAGCAATCGGTACATGCCGCTGCTCAAGGAGAAATACGAGTTGAACCCCGATCGGGTCCCGTTCGATTTTTACGAGTTGGTCTCGGCACTGGCTCCGCGAGCCTTTTTCACCGTCAGTCCATTGCGCGACAGCAACTTCGATTATCGCGGCGTGCAGAAGGCGATGCCCGAGGTGGCGAAGATTTATTCACTCTACGGGGCCCTCGAGCAGCAACAGGTCCGCTACCCCGACAGCGAACACGACTTTCCCGACGAGATGCGTCAGGAGGCGTATCGGTTCATCGATCGGACCTTCGAGCGGGAGTGAGATATGACTCGTTGTTGATCGATATCGTAATGCTTATCATCGATTGGACAATTAAGTTTGATTTTCGAGGAGTCACGCATGATTTTGAATCTGGAACAACTCAAACATGCAGTCGCCGATTTACCGTTGGCCGATCGAGCTGAATTGGCTCAATTCGTCGTTGGGACGTTAGGCGAAAACCATGACCAACAAGTTCTGGACGAGTGGCTAGCGCTTGCTCATAAACGAATGGAGCAGGTCAAGGCCGGTACTGTGGTTGGTATCCCTGCCGAAGAAGTAATGAGAACCCTGATGAACGATCTCCGCAGAGCCCGTCCTCACAGCCGAGACGGTCGCTCGCCGAGGTAGTCACGCACGCCCCGGGCGAGATTCGCGCCGACGCTGCGATACCCTTCGGTCGTACTGCGCGGCGAGTTCCACATCGTCTCTAGGCATAAGGCCACCGTGTGCGGGTTGCCGTGCATGCTCACCCAATTGGCACTGATCTGCCGCCACAAAGGCGAGTATTTCGGGCCGGTCACGTGTGGCTTGTCGTTCATGGGGAAGGGGGGCTCGATGCGGCTGATCCGTCCGTAGACCCGTTCGATGAAACGATCGCGGAGCGAGATCATCGGCTCGGTCAGTTGATCGACTGGCGCGGAGAAGAAGAACGTCGGGTCGCCCGGCCCGGGGTTGTGTAGATCCAAGAACACGTCCATCCGTTAGTCCAGGATCAGCCGCTCGATGTGTCGCAGCGCGGCGGCCGTTTCGTTCCAATGGGGTTGCTCGGACCAGTCGCGATTATGATCGTGCGGGACCGCGTCCTTGCCGCCGTTACCGGTGGCCGTGTTGTCAATGTCCATGATCGGCACCAAGTAGATCTCGGCATGTTGCCGCAGCCAGGCCGCGTCGGCATCGTCACTCACAAGCCATTCGGCGAAACCCTGGGCGACCCAACTTGAGCCACATTCCCAAGCATGTTGTCGGGCGTGGACCCAAACTCCGAACCGCTGCTTGGCTGGCCGATCGCCTTGTTGCACGCGCAGCATGGGCACGCTCCGATCACCGCGCGAACGACACAGTTCCAAGGCTTGGGCGTGAGGCGAGCGAGTGGACAAGTCTTGAATGAGTTTGAGTGCCGTGCTGGGAGTGAAAGGAGGTCCCCAGGCAACATACACGGCCGCGGCATCGCTCTGGAAGCTGTAGATCATGTCGTCGCCGTCGCGTGTGCCCGGCTCGGTATGTCGCCAGGTCCGACCATCGCTGCCGAAGGTGGCCTGCTGCGGCATGGCCCAAATGCCCGAGAGGGGCTTGGCGCCGGGTTTGTCGAGTGTTGCCGATGAAGCTCGCAACCGCAACGTAATGCGCTCGCCGGGAGTGATGCCCGACACCTGGAAATACCACCAGCAGGGCCAACCGCGCACGGGATCGCCCCCGGGCATGAAGCGGATCGTTCGGGTCGTTTGATCGACTTCGACGTCGCGTGCCGAAGCCCCCTCAAAATCCGTGCGGACCGAGAGCATGCCAGACGAGCTGGCCAGCGCCAGCCAGGTAAGAACCGCCAGAGAATTCATGATCTGCTCAGCCGAGCACAGGGACGATCGGTTCGTCGCCACAACGAACCCGAACCGACATTGTACTTGCAAGAACCGAGGCCAACCACTCAGGCGATCAAAACGACTAACAACGACCCAGATCGAGAGACGATCACTTCTCCGGCAAGAACTGTCGGTTGAAAATCTCGGGGTCGAATGGGTCGCGCGGTACGAAGTTGCTCGACTTGTCACGCGACTCGCTCTCGCTCGGTAACAGTGACTTGAGCATGGTCGTCGGCTTGGAGTCACTCGGGCGATCGATGTTTTGCAGCAGCACCCCCGCGCCCCGCTCGGGAACAGCAGCTTGCGGCGACTCGACACGCTGCGGAACATGGCTGTCAGCGGCGCGAAAAACCCAGATGACGAGCTGCTGATACTGCTGGGCCTCGCGACTGCCAAAGACGGCTGAGCGAGTACCGCCATGCGCTTGGACCGATTGTTTGAGCAACGGGCTCTCGGCGGGCGATTGGCGATTGAGTTGTTCGATGGTCGAAAAAAGATTGCGCTGGGTCAGTCGCAGGCTCGACGTTTTGCCCAAGCGGTTCAACGTGAACTTGGTCGACGACTGGGGACCGTGACAACCGGCGTTCGTGCAATGATTCAGGAGCAACGGCTGCACGATGGTCTTGAAGTGTTCGACGACTCCCGGCGGCATGGTGCGAACGAGCCGATCGAGATCCTCGTTGCTTGGTCCACGTGCAGAGGACTTTGGTTCGTTGAGTGGTTCAGCAGCCCGCGCTTGCTCGACTTTGAGCCGTTGCTCGACCAGTGCGATGCGTGGCAGTCGGGGATCGATCTGCTTGGCCGCTTCGACTTCACGCTCGGCAAAGTTGTAAAGTCGTTGGCGGACACACCAGTCGGCCAAGTTGAGGTGCCCCTCGGCTTCGCCTGGAGGCAAATACGTTCGCTTACGAAAGTAGGCTTCGTCGAGCGTCTGGCAGACCATCTCGACATCGACCGCGCGTGGTCGTAGTTCGCCGTTAGGGAGCGTGACCAAATAGTGATCGCCGGTGCGCGTGACTTGGCCGCTGATCACTTCGCCGTTGGTCAACAAGACGATGCGCGGCTGTGTCCCGAGCGCTAGAGATTCGTTCTGCGCCCAGGCCGGGGCAGCCGTCAAGCAGATCAGCGACAGGAAGAAGATCGGGCGCAACATGGTACGCGGACAGTACGTTAAGCTGCGCCTTGACTCAAGAGCACTTGCTCGGCACGCCGGTTAGAAATCGATGAACCTCGACGGGTTCGCTAGCTGCGGGGCTAGTGGCTTTCTATAATCGATCGCTGCCTTTCAGGAACCTGACCTCGATCTTCTCGACCAGCAACCATCATGCGCCCCGGTGCCGAACGACAGCGACGCGAGGTGATGTTTCACGGGCGTGTCCAGGGCGTTGGCTTCAGAGCTACGGCGCGCGATCTCGCCGCCAGCTATGCTGTCACCGGATACGTCGAGAACCTGCCGGTCGGCTCCGTTCGATTGGTTGTCGAGGGGGAAGAAGTCGAGTTGGATCGGTTTCTCGCGGCGCTGTCGGCCGAGATGGGCCGATTGATCGAGAGCCAACAGTCCCGGTTGCTTGCGGCGCTCGGCGAGTTTTCTGATTTTTCGATCCGCCGGTGAGCGTGAATGACGAGCCAAACGATCCGCCTCTACGGAGCTATCGAGTATGACATGGTTTGCAGCCCTCGTGAGTGTGCCTGGTTGGGTGCAGCCCTTGTGGATGGTTCCGGCCGTGATCGCCGCCGGCCTAGGCGCGATGGCGCTGGTCTACCTGCTGCTCGTCGCCTTGCAACCCAAGGTCGCTGCTCTCGCGCGCACCGCCGCGCTCGCGGGTTGGAATCAACCGCTGTTTTGGGTCGAGTTGGGGCTCGGTGTGACGGTCCTACTCTTCTCGGCTGTGATGCCGTACTTCACCTTTGGCGACGACGTGCGAATGATGAAGGAGACCTCGCTCACGGTCGTCAAGGTGCTCGCGATCTTGTTGGCGGTCTGGTTGGCGTGCGTGTCGATCGCCGATGAGCTCGAAGGACGCACCGCACTCACGTTGCTATGCAAGCCGGTGAGCCGGGCGCAGTTTATCGTGGGCAAGTTCTTGGGCGTGCTCGCACCGACGCTGTCGCTGTTCATCATTCTCGGCGGCGTATTGTTGGCCACCGTCAGTTTTAAGGTTGTCTACGAGTCGACGATCCCCATGTCTCCGGCCGAGGCGTCGCGGCAGTGTTACGGCGAAATGGCGCAACTCGTCCCCGCCATGTTTCTCGCATTCCTCGAGACGGTCGTGCTCACGTCGATCAGCGTCATGCTCTCGACCCGGCTGGCTATGGTCTCGAATATGGTCATCAGCGGAACCGTCTACGTCGTGGGCCATCTCGTCCCGCTGCTCGTACAATCGAAGGTGGGAGAGAACAAGATCGTCACGTTCATTGGTCAGTTGCTGGCCACGTTGCTGCCGGTGCTCGACCACTTTGACGCCAGCGCGGCCCTGGCGACGGGTGGAACCGTGCCGCTCGATTACCTGCTCTGGACCACGCTCTACGCCGCGATTTACAGCACGATTGCCATGCTGCTGGCGATGCTGCTGTTTGAAGAGCGCGACCTGGCCTGAACGAAGCGATAATCGCTTTAGAGCCAGTCGAGTCCGACATCGAACCACTCGACGCTATGGGTCAGCGCTCCGACGCTGATCCGCTCGACGCCGCAGCGCGCCACGTCGGCGACGGTCGAGAGGTTGATACCACCGGATGCCTCGAGCTCGACCTGTGGCGCAATTTGGTTGCGGATCGACACCGCCTCGCGCAGTAAAGCACAGCTCATATTGTCGAGCAACACGATGTCGGGTCCGGCCGGCAAAACGGCGCGCAGTTGATCGAGCGAGTCGACCTCGATTTCCACCATCGCAGGGTCGGGTCGCTCGGCGGGGTCGAGGCGCGCTAGAAATTCGCGCGCCCGAGTCACCGCCTCGGCCGGTGTGTAATGCGCACCGTCACGCTCCTGCGCGCCCAGTGCGAGGTGGTTGTCCTTGATGAGCACGCCGTCGAACAGTCCCAGCCGATGATTGTGTCCCCCGCCGCAGTGGACAGCGTATTTGTCCAGTCGGCGATAGCCGGGCATGGTTTTGCGGGTGTCATAAATCCGCGCCCCGGTCCCATGCACCGCATCGACATAGCGCCGCGTCTGGGTGGCGACCCCGCTCAGATGACCGATCAGGTTCAGCAGCGGACGTTCGGCGGCCAGCAAGCTCCGCGCGGGTCCGGCGACTTCAGCCAGTCTATCGCCTGGGGCGATCACTTGGCCGTCTGCCAGGAAGGATTTCCATTCGAGTCGGGGATCGTATTCATCGAGCACGATGGCGGCGGCTTTGAGGCCGGCGATCACACCCGCGCGGCGAGCGCGAACGACCGCGCGACTGCGGCTCGATTCGGAGACGAGCGCCACGGTGGTCCAATCATAAACCCGATCGAGATCTTCGCGCACCGCGAGTCGGACCAACTCGCGGCAGTCCTCCTCGACATCGGCACTCCAATCGATCTGACGGTAGTCGCTTCGCATGAAAAGATGTTTACAATACAGGAAGATGGATTGTTCGCTGCGCACGTGTTTCCTTACGCGGCAGCATATCATAGCTCTTCGACAAAGGAGACCCACTTGAGTCGGTGGCGAGACCAGATGGCAGCGCTGTGGCAGATTCGCCCGCGCGATCAACGCTCGCTGGCGGCGGTGGTACTCGTGCTCCTGCTAACGCTTGGTGGCTATCGAGTTTACCAGCACACGTACGGCGGCGGGGTCGTCGAGTTCGATGCGACACCCCATTATCATCCGCTCTTGCAGGTCGACATCAATACGGCCGATTGGCCTGAGGTGGCCCAACTACCGGGTGTGGGCGAGACGCTGGCTCGGCGCGTGATAGAAGATCGCCAGCAGCGCGGCCCCTTCCGCTCGAAAGCCGACCTGGGGCGCGTTAAAGGATTTGGCGACAAGACCTTGGCGCGCGTCATGCGCCACATCAGCGTGACACCCTAGCGACCGACTCCCTAAAAATCAAACGTGATCGCCAGAAGCGTGTGTTTCACCCGTGTTTATGCCCCTCAGGCATCGCGCTGAACAATCGTTACCAAGCGTTCACGGCCCATCTTGGCTCGTCCCGATCGATGGCCTAGCCAAGTTTGCACTTGAATCTCGGGCCCTCGTTATCGACAATCGAGAGGGCTGGTCGTCTTCGCCTACGGGGTTCATGATGGGGTCATCTCAACGTCTTAAACGCTCCCATCGATTTTTAGGTCGCTTCGAGAAACTCGAATCGCGGTTTGCGCTCTCGGCCGCGCCGCTGGATGGTTCGGGACAGGGATCAGAGGGAATTCCCCTTCCGCCGCCGTCCGACGTGTCGGGGTACAGTTCTGTGCTACTCGTACTAGATCACGAGACTCCCATCCCCATTACCGAGTTTGAACTGACATGCAATCCACCCACCGTGGAAGAAACGCCTGATCGTGGTGCTCTGCCGATCAGTGACGCGACGAGTCCACTGCAATTGCCGTCCCCACTCGATGCTGCGGACGACCCATTTGCCGATATTCCGGTGCAGATCAATCCACCGGACATGAATGAATTGGCCAACCGGGCGCGCGGTGCGATGTTTGTTGGGCGCGGTTATTTCGAGAGCGGAGCCCTGTTTATCGACTGCCCTAACAGCGATCTCAAGTTGGAGTTCCTCGACTCGACGGGGGCGGTGGTGCGCTACGACACCGGCTCCGGGCCCGTGACCCGGCGTGGTGTCACCTCGATTCACGTTAATTTTTACATGGCGATGCTCGGTCCTGATGGCATGCTTTACGAAGACATTTCCAATCCCACACCTCACCTGCTCACCGTCATCGGCTCCTCACAAGACGACTCGATCCAGGCAGGATATCGCGATGCCCCCGGGATGATTAAAGATCCCTCGCACAACGGAAATCTAAAATTTGGCAGAGTTCCCCTGACACATAATTTTAACAATCTCACGATCGACACCTCGGCCGGCATCGATCGTATTGCAATTAGTGCTTTTCCAACCATAGGTTGGCTATCTTCGCCAAAGATCACTCTTAAAGGTGGCCTCGGGGACGACCAGTTCGTGCTGAACTCATTCGGCCCCGGACTGAATGACATGGTCATTCATGGCGATGGTGGGAACGACTCATTACAAGTTGGTGCTATTATGGGGATCGAGCACCTTGTCACCGATGTTCCGGTCCATATCGGTTGGCCCTGCTCTCAGGAGCCGGCCAACCTTAGTTTCGATTGGACGCATAACCCAGCGGTACCCGTTCGATGTGAATTTAACGGTGGAATCGAGGTGAATGGCCAGATGTTCGACAGAATGGTATTCGATGGAACGCTTCACATCTTCTCCGGTGATTACGAATTAAGCATCGACGAACTGACCCTACTCGGGGTAAAGACGAAAGCGTTTCGGGATTCTTCGGGCACCCTGACCCACGTAAACGTCAGCTTCTCCTTATCGAGCCCTGTAGTTCAACTTGAAACGACGGTGAGTGCTCCGTCTGCCGACAATCCGCAATCATCGAATGCTTTGCCATTGTCGGAAAATTCGCTTCCGCTCTCTCCCGAGCAGGCGGCGTTCTATTTCGCGGCGCAGGGCGGGGCAGTCGATTCCGACGCGGCGAGCAAAGACGAGGCCTCGCGCAAGGCCAAGAACGCGTCGCTGCTGCTCGTGACCGGCGCGTAGCGCGACGTTATCCTCAACCTCACGATCAGGTAAGAGCTATGACCGTCGGAGCGGAGTGCTGTATCGGCTCGACACTCCGGCGGCAGAGCCGCCGGCTTGGGCGGTGACGCTACTTCTTCCAGGCGTCACGCAGGAAGCGGACCCAGTTGCCGTGCATGATCTGCGGAATGTCGTCCGCCTTGTAACCACGCGCCTTGAGCATCTCGGGCAATCGGTTCAGATCGGCAATCGTGTCGATGTCGCCCGGGCTCTGTTCGAGTCCGTAGCCGCCATCGAGATCGGTGCCGACGCCGATGTGCTTGGCATTGCCCGCAAGCTGACAGATATGGTCCCAGTGGTCGAGCAGGTGCGATAGCTTAACGCCCGAGTCTTGCGGAGTCGTTTTGCCGCGAATCCAGCCCTTGACCATCATCCAGGCATCGAGCGCGCCGCCGAGCACCGCGCCGCGCGCGATCAGAGCTTTGATCTGATCGTCGCTGAACTGCCGCTGATCGGGCACCAGCGAACGACAATTCGAGTGGCTCGCCCAGACCGGGCCCTGGAACAACTCGAGCGCTTCCCAAAACGCTTCGTCACTAAGATGCGTAGCATCGAGGATCATGCCGAGCCGATCCATCTCTTGGACCAACTCGCGACCGATGGGAGTGAGCGGACCGGGCAGGTGCGTACCGGGCGAGTAGCGGCCGTGACCGTAGTGGGCGGGACCCAATGCCCGCAGACCCTGTGCGTACGCCCGCTCAAGGTGCTTGGGCGTGAGAATCGAGTCGGCCCCTTCGAGGCTCAGAATGTACGCGACCGGCGTGTTGGCCGGTGGCGTGCCGTTCCACAGCGCGACGTACTTGTCGAGCTGCTCGACGGTGGTGATCTGTGCCATCTCGCCTGCCTCTTCCATGGCCCGATACCACGAGAGCTGCCCTTGTGTCTGGGCCCAGGCGATCTCGGGAGCGTGCCAGCCGGGGAGCGGGTTGCCCGGGCCCACATAGCGGCCGATGAGCGTGGCGACGCAGACACCAATCTTACCGCGACGCATATCGGGCAGCGCGACCGTGCCCTTCGCGCGGTCGACCTTATCGGTGCGGCCTCGTTCACGCTCACGAATCTCGTGGACCGTTTTGGTCAGATCGCGATTCCATTCCAGGGCGTTCATACTGAGGTCGAGATGGCAGTCGAAAATGAGCATGGTGAAGGGAGGGGTATGAGGTGTGGGGTGAGGAAGACTAGAGACTGGAGTTAGACGATGTTTTTCGTTAGCCGCGACGCGACAGCGGAGCGCGGACATTGAGGTTCGGGGGAACAGGCTAGGGGCTCGTGAGATACGAAAGCGGGAATGTGACCAACGTCAGATACTTGTAGTTGTCGCGCTCGTAAAGCAACCCGACGTGACCGTCGCGCAGAACCGTTAAGCAACAGTATGCCGACGAGCCGCCATCGATCAACTTACTGGCGCTCCAGGTGCGACCTTCGTCGGTGCTGAGCCGGACGGTCATCTGTTTACGTTTGCTGGGATGGGCCGGGTTGGCAAACAGCAACCGGCTGTCATGGTCCGAATTGAGCCACGAGTAACGGATCAAGCTCGCCTGACAGGTCGGCTCGGTCAAGGCGGCGTCGAACGTCGGCGCGCTCCAAGTCAACCCATCATCACGACTGCGACTGACGACGCGTTGTCCGATCAGATCGGGTCGTTTGCCGCTGCGACCCCAGTGGTTGCGCATGTTGATGAGCAGCTCCGAGCCACCGCCGCTCACGAGAGTTTCGACCAATTGGCACTCATTGGTGTGCTCGCCGACGATGCCGCCGACGTGCCATGTCGCGCCGTGATCGTCACTGTAAATAATGTGTGCCGAGCTGGGACCGCTACGGTCGGTGGTCGTGCGATGGTTGGCCGGCAGGATCAACCGTCCGCGGTGCGGACCGTGAACGAGTTGAATCCCCACGCCCGGCCCGAGCGCGTACCAACCCCAGCCACTGCGACTGGCTTGGCTCGTGATGTCGCGCACCGCCGACCAGTTAACGCCATCGTCGTCGCTATGGGTAATGAGCACACGGCCGTTTTTGCGATTCATCGTCAGCAGGATCCGACCGGTCTGTTGATCGACCACGGCACACGGATTGCCGATCGTAATGACGGCGTCCCCCCCTTCGTCGTGAATGAGTTGCACGCCGCTCCAGGTTGCGCCGTTGTCGGTGCTCCGTTTCATGACCAAGTCATTATCGCCGTCGTCCCCCAACTCCCGTTTGCGACCTTCGCAAAAAGCGAGCAGTGTGCCAGCTTTGGTCGTGACGAGCGACGGGATACGGTAGGCGAAGTAGCCTTCGTTACCGGCGCTGAACACATCGACGCGGCGCGGCTCCTCGGCCGCAACCGTTGAGGCGGCGACGCACACAAACGCGACCAGACAGACGAGCACGCGGAGCATGGCGAGTTAGTCCTTGATCTCAAAGATCGCTTCGACTTCCACGGCCGCGCCCGTCGGCAACTGCACGAAACCCACCGCGCTGCGGGCATGGTAGCCATCGGTGGTCTTGCCGAAGATCTCGTGAATCAAGTCGCTGAAGCCATTGATGACCAGATGCTGGTCGGTGTATTCGAGCGTCGAGTTGACGCAGCCAAGCACCTTGAGCACGCGCAGATTGTCGAGCGTGCCGTGCGTGTTCCAGACCGAGCGAAGCACCTTGATGGCGCAATTGCGGGCCGCGTCGTAACCCTGCTCGGTCGTCACGCCCGCCCCGAGCTTCCCTTTCAGATCGCTGGTGTGACCCGAGGTGATGAGCAATTGCCCGGTGCGAACACACAGGTTCAGGTAGCCGGGTGTCAGTTTCTCGAATTTCAGGCCGAGGCTCTCAGCCTTTTGTTGCGGACCCATGAGCAGGAGCTCCTTTCAATGAGGGCACAGATGCCGTGCCGTAACGAATTCGTCTGGGCTTATCAGAATTGCATAAAGCGGGGCGCGTTGCAACCGGGTGACCGGTGACGCACGGCAGGAGATTCCCTCAGCGAGGCTCCATGCCGAGATTTACGACGGTTGCTCGGCGCGGCTGAGCCGGTCGCGGATCGCATGCCACGCCGGATCCTCAAGCGGCGGACGGCTCACAAGGATTCGATCGATCGACGCGGCTTCGAGCGCGTACAGCGCCGCATAAAGTCGCGCCGAGTATTGCGACGCATCGCAGGGCATGTCGATGACTTGGACCTGGCGCGGGTCGAAAGTGGGCGCGTTGGACGAGGGCAGCCGCAGCCAGCCGACACGCTCGCCCGCGGCGAGACACGCCGCGATTCGAGCAGCGTCATCCGCCACACACTCCAATGGCACCCGCGGCGCGTAGTGCCGACTGAGCATCCCCGGCGAGGGGAGCACGGCAGCGGGAATCGAACCCGTCGTGGGCGTCGAGCCTAGCTGAATGGGTTCACCCAACGCCTCGGCCAATTCCGCGGGAGAAACCAGCCCGGGACGCAAGAGTCGCACCGGTGATTGAGTCACGTCGACCACGGTCGATTCCAGGCCTCCTTCGGCCGGACCACCATCCAGGATCAACTCGATGCGGCCGTCAAGCGTGCGGCGCACGTGCTCGGCCGTCGTCGACGAGATGCGATTCGACACGTTGGCGCTCGGCGCGGCGAGCGGAACTCCGGCCGCCTCGATCAGCGCGCGGGCCAGTGGATGCCGCGGCACGCGGATCGCCACGGTCGGACCGCCCGCCGTGACAATGTCAGGGATGAGCGATCGTTTGGGGAGCACGAGCGTGAGCGGCCCAGGCCAAAAACGTTCGGCAAGCCTTTGAGCCGTGTCGGGCCAAGCCGTCACAAGTTGCTGAGCCGCCCCGATCGAGTTGACATGCACGATAATCGGGTTGCGCGACGGTCGTCCCTTGGCCTCAAAGATCCGCGCCACGGCACTCGCATCGAGCGCATTGGCACCCAGCCCGTACACGGTTTCTGTCGCAAAGGCGACGACCCCGCCGCGACGCAAGACCGCCGCGGCCTCGGCCAATGCCGTGGCGTCAGGTGCGGAACCATCGACGATCAAGGTCCGGGTTTGCATCGTAAAACTACTCAACGAGCGGGTTTCGTCACCCTATCTTAACAGCCCGGAGTTCGGTAAAATCGATGTTTTAATCCTTGCTGTGCTCTTTTGCCATGTCTCTGCCCCGTGTCGCAATTGTTGGTCGGCCCAATGTGGGCAAGAGCAGCCTGTTCAACTGGCTCGTGCGCAGCCGGCTGGCCATTGTCGACGATCGACCTGGCGTAACCCGCGATCGAGTAAGCCACGTCGTCGAAGAGGCGGGGCGATACTTCGAGCTGTTCGACACGGGCGGTATCGGCTTTGTCGACGAAGATAACCTCACCGAAGAGGTTGAACATCAAATTCAACTCGCGATCGAGTCGGCCGCCGTGATTCTGTTCGTGGTCGATACCCGCGCCGGCTTGACGCCCCACGATGCTGAAGTGGCGCAACGGTTGCGAGCGATCCAGGCTCCGGTCGTGCTGCTGGCCAATAAGACCGACGCCGACTCGCTCGAGACCCTGAGCAACGACTTTTTTCAGCTCGGTTTCGGCACGCCCATTTGCATCAGTGCGCGCGAGCATCGCGGCTACGACGACATGATGCAGGCGGTCTTGAAGCTCCTGCCCGAGGATGGCGACGAAGCGCCACCGGGCGAACCCGAGATGAAGCTGGCGATGGTCGGTCGTCGCAACGTCGGCAAGAGCACGCTGGTCAACACGCTGGCGCAAGAAGAGCGAATGATTGTCAGCGAAGTGCCCGGCACGACTCGCGACAGCGTCGACGTGCGCTTCGAGATCGATGGCAAGACAATCGTGGCCATCGACTCCCCCGGCGTGCGCAAGCGCAAGAGCGTCACAACCGACATCGACTTTTACAGCCTCGTGCGGTCACAGCGAAGCATTCGCCGCGCCGACGTCGTGTTCTTGTTCTTCGATTGTGCGCAACCGATCAGTCAGGTCGACAAGCAACTCTGCGATTTTATCCTCGAACAGAACAAGCCCTGCGTGTTTGTTGTGAACAAGTGGGACTTATACGCCGGCAAGGTCGGCATGGACGAGTGGGTCAAGTACCTGCGCGACACGTTCCGTTCAATGGATTACGTGCCGATCTCGTTCATCACCGGCCAGTCGGGCAAAAACGTCAAGAAGCTCATCAATCACGGGCAGATGTTGTTCAAACAGGCTCGGATGCGTGTGAGCACCGGCGAGTTGAATCGGGCTCTGCGCGAGGCGATCGCCAAGAACTCGCCACCGCTCTACAAGAACCGGCAACCCAAGATCTACTACGCCACGCAGGTCTCGACCGAGCCACCGACGATCGTGTTGTTTTGTAGTCGCCCCGACGCGATCAGCCCCAACTATCAGCGGTATCTGCAAGGTTACCTTCGCAACAACTTGCCCTTCGGCGAGGTGCCGATCCGGTTCTACCTGCGTCGACGCGGCGCGCCGGCTCCGGACAGCGTGCAAGCAGAATTGGATGCCAAGTTGCCGCCGGATATCGACGACGATTTCGACGACATGCCCGAAGGTGACGAGCTGAACAACGACTTCGAGTCGCTCAACGAAGAGTCGTAAACGGCCGGATATCGTCCACACCTAACACGCCGTTGTGCAACGCCGAGGCGATGAGCACGTAGTCGAGCTCTTCCTCGGCCAAGGCGTCGAGGTCGTCGCGACCGCGCACACCGCCGCCGGTCGTAAGTTGCAGCAACGGGTAACGTCGTCGCAGAGCACAACATAAATCGAGCGTCGGCACCCCGGCGCTGACACCAACCCCAGCCAGATCGAGTACGATCAATTGCGTGACGCCCAGCTCGGCGACAAAGTCGGCGATCGCATGCGGATCCTGGGGCCACAGTGCCGACGACGTCAGTGGCCGACCTTGCTTGAGGTCGAGACTAAACACGAGCCGCTCGGGGGTCATAATCTCGAGCAACTCGTCGAGCTGCCGCGGCTCGGCGAGCGATTCGAGTCCCACGATGATCCGTGCCAAACTCCGCTCGGCCGCTGTGAACTGCGCCAAGGTCGTGGCACGCGTTTGGGTACCAACCCCGGCATCGACCCACAGTTCCAAACCGCAGCCAAGCAGCGACTCATAAGCGCGCCAATCGGGCTCAGCGCCCTCGATGGCGTCCAAGTCCGCCACATAGGCGCTGCGAAAGCCGAAGGCATCGATCAAGCCGCGCGCTACGCTCGCCCCTTGAGCGTTGTCACAAAGTCGACTGTTGATCGGGCGGTAGTTGACTCGATCGCCGGCCATGCCGCGAACGACCAAGCCCCCTTTGAGATCGATCACCGGCAGAATTTGCATGACGTATATTTGCTCGCTCGACGCGTGTAGAGAATGGTTTGCGAACTTGAACATCTTGGTCGATGCGAGGCCGCGAGCCTAGAGGGTCCGAGCCAGAGTTTTTTGCTTGCGTGGGGCATGTGTCGCGGCTTACGATGGGCCCCGAAGTCAATCAAGATTAAATCATCCATTACGACACCCGGAGAATCGATATTATGAATCGCCGCAGCGTATGGTTCGCAATTGTGTGGTTGGGCATGGTCGCCATGAGCGCCGCCCAAGAAAAGAACGCCGACGGCTGGATCGTCATGTTCGACGGCAAGACGCTCGACGGCTGGAAGGCCAATGAAGCACCCGAGTGCTGGACCGTCGAAGACGGTACCCTCAAGGGAAGCACCGGCAAGAGCCACTTGTTCTACATGGGTCGCGAGTTCACCGACTGTGAATTCAAGGCCGAGGTCAAGGCCACGGCCGGCAGTAACTCGGGGATGTATTTCCGCACCGCCTTTGGTCCTGGTTTTCCCAAGGGTTACGAAGCCCAGGTGAACAATTCGCATCGCGATCCGAAACGGACCGGTAGCCTGTACAACTTTGTCTCAGTCGGCGAGCAGCTTGTGCCGGACGACACATGGTGGACCGAACACATTATCGTCCGCGGCAACCACATCATCATCAAGATCAACGACAAAGTCGTGGTCGACTACAAAGACGAGAAGAACACCTTCACCAAGGGTTACCTCGCATTACAGCAGCACGACCCCAAGAGCGTCGTGTACTACCGCAAGCTGATGGTCAAGCCGCTCGACTGAGCGCGTGCGGCTCATGATCGCATGTTACGACATGCTCCCCCGGCGCTCGAAAATACCTTTTGAGTGCCGGGGGTTTTTTATTGCATTGAGCCAGCCAGTTCTTCTCGCAGCGCAACATCGACGAGCGGCCAACTCCATTCATGGCCCCCCTCGTGACGATCAAGTTGCAATTGCTTCGCCGCGCCAATCGCTTGATACACGCGCTCGATTCGCGCGTAGGCGTCTTCGCGCCACGGAGACGGCAGCAGCGTGTCCTTGATGCCGGCCGACCAGACGGCCCGGCGCGGGGCAATGAGCGCGCCGATCTCGGGTGTGTCGCCGTATTGCAGCAGGCCAGGGATCACCTGCGCGCCGCAACTATAATGTCCGCGAATCCGTTCCTGCATTACGTTCAATGCTCCCGAAACGTTCACCACGCGGATCCGCTCCTCCAAGGCGGCGGCGAGCATTGCCATCCGGCCGCCATACGAGAGCCCCACACAGCCGAGCCGCTTCGCGTCGACGTCGCTGCGACGCGCGAGCCATTCCAGCGTCCAGAGCGCGTCGCGCAAATTCTCAGCGATCAACAGCCGTCCGAGCAATTGCAGCCGCAGGTACGTGATCCCGCACGGGTCGCTCTTGCCCCAGGCTTCCTTCGGCCCGAGTCGTTGACCAAACGGCATGAAGCACGGCACGGCAACAACGTATCCTTGCGCAACCAAGTGCCGGCCGCTCTCGCCATCGGCAATCGCCAGATGACCGCGCGGACTGTGCCCGTGTAAGGCCAACACGCCAGCCCGCTTGCCACTCGCAGCTTGCTTGGGGATCAGCACCGCGGCCGGGAGCGGCGCGAGTCCATCGGCCGAGAGGATCCATTCTTCACGGACATGATCGTCCAGCTCGACGCGATTCTCGAGCGTTTCGCGCCATTTCTCCGGCGGGCGAAAATCGCCGAGCGCCTTGAGTAACACCGTCGAGAATTCCTGCTGCCACGCGCGGGCCTCGGCCGCTGTGTTGCCCGTGAACCGTAATTTCTGTGGTTGATCGAGTTGTTGCAGTATCCACTCGTCGGCGGTCGGAGCGCCGGGCGGTTCCGCCGCGATGAGCGCTCGCGGGCTCATCACTCCGCCCAAACCAAAGACCGCGAGCTGTTCAATGAACACCCGCCGAGAGCTCGACCGTTGCGCATGATTCATGGGACGACCTTTACGAACGCGGCACGACGGCCCCGACGGGATCGATCTGCCGCAGTTGCTTGACCTTGAGCGCCGCATAAACTTCGGGCAGATCGAAGTGTGCCAGCCCACCAGGCACGAACGACGACAAGGGCCAATCGTAGTCGTCGCTCTCGGCCACCGCGCTATACGAGGCGAGCGATTGTTTGAGCGTCACTTGCACGACCTGATCGCTGAGCAGCGCGGCGAACGCGGCCGGAATGGCTCCCCAACCCATTCCGCACAAATGCACGTGCGTGTGTCCTTCAGCACGCAGCCAGCTGAGCACGCTCAGAACGTCGAATACCTTTTGACCCAAATACGGCCGGTCGAGCATGATCGAATGGATCGCGTAGAAGTAGTCGCTGCCATAGGGCCGGCGGAACGTCTCGCCGCCGCCACACGTGTCGGGGCGCGACTCGCCGATCCCCCGCACGTCGCAAGCGAAGAACGGCGTGAGCGGCTCAGCCTCGACCAGTTCTTTGACAAACGACTCGCCGCGCAATTCCGCGTCGGAGCTTTGATGCGCGATGTACAACGTCGCGCGGCGATTACCTCTCGTCGGGCGAGAAAAATGCGGCTCGTCACTCAGTCGGCTCACGATCGCTTGCACGCCCGGCTCAGTCTCGACCGCGTAGGCCGTCGCGTTGCTCTTGAGATACTGCCGCGCCTTGCCCAAGGGGCGCAAGATCCGGTAGTCGGGCGAGCTCGAGAGCTGCGGCACGCGGAGCACGGTGCGCACTTTCTCGAGCAACTCGTTGCCGCTGACCGTCGAGCGTGACTGGGCCAACGCGCGTGACCGCTCTTGCGTAAAACTCATCACGGTGCGTGAGTTCAACCCCGCCACTTGGCCTTGGGGTGTGCAGAGCAGGTCCTGGTCGCTTTCTAGTTTCAGATCGGGTTCGGTCTGCAGATCACTGACGCGCGTGATGCTGTTGAAGAACCGATACATGGCCTCGCGGTTCTCTTGGGTGTAGCCGTGACCGGTGGGTCCGATCTGCAATTGCACGTTGTCGGCCGCACCCAGCGCCGAGTACACATGCCGCAGCCGCTCATAAGCCTCTTGGCTGCCACGCACATCAAAGTAGTCACGCTCTTTGGCCAAGATAATCACGGGGCGCGGTGCCATCGCGGCCAAAAAGTCGTCGTGATCGAGTCCCAATCTCAGACACTGGGGCGGGCATTGCTCGGTGTCGGCCGGCAGTTCGTTCTCCATGTTGCGACGAAAGGTAGTCACGAAACAGCCCGGCGCGGCCATCGTCCAGCGTCGATCCAAGCCACACAGCCACGTGGTCATCGTGCCACCACCCGAGTTGCCTGTGATCCCCACGTGCAGCGGGTCCACCTCAGGCCGGGTGAGTAAATAGTCGAGCGCGCGAATGCCGTCCCAGGCCCGCCAGGCGCCGAAGAATTCACCCACCAGGAATTGCTGATTGCCCGCGTGCAAGTGCTCGGGCACCCCCACGCCGCGGCGCGGCTTGAGCTGGGCGTCGGTGTATTGCAGCCGCTCGCCTTGCCCGATGGGATCAAAAATCAGCACGACGTAGCCCATCCGCGCCAGGCCTTGGGCAAACGATTGATACGCGGCCTCGGCCTTACCGGTCGTCGAATGGCCACACGACGCGACAACGGCCGGTCGTCGGCCCGAGCCCCCCTTGGGCAGATACAAATTCGCCGTGACGTAAAACCCCGGCCGGCTCTCAAAGACCACCTTCTCAATTTTATAGGCGTCTCGATTGAGCTCGCCGGTCACACGAGCATTGAGCGGCGTGCGCTCGGGCTCGGGACCAAAACACTCGCGAATCAGCTGACGCACCGTGGTCACGTAACCTTCGGCGTCAGCCTTCGACTGAATGGCCTGCTTTCGCTTCTGACCCCGTTGCTCAGCCGCGCGAACTTGAGCCACGAAGTGTTCATGCACCATCCGACCAAAACGATTCAGCGGTACGAGAGGAGCCTCTTGAGCCCACAGAGCCGACGACGATACATGACCCAGCATCGGAGTGGCCAACGCGGTCGACGTAGCGCGCTGCAACCAGAGTCGACGCGAGGCACGAGTGGAGGCGGAAGACATGGTGCGAGTCTCTCGATCGATAGAGTGGATGATTACTTGGTCATGACGGGTTCGATATGGACAAGGTACTCGCCCGAGTTATCGGACAATTCGCACGGCGAGTCGTTGATGCGCAGGTACAGTGTGCCGGACACCTCGGCCTGGAACGCCGACGAGAGGCCGACGACAAATGGTCGCACGAACGGACTGAGCTGCGTGGGATCGCCCCCCTCGCCGCGAACGGCTCCGAGCAGCGTGCCCAGCGGGATGTTGCCATAGTAGCGGATCGACACTCCGCCGGGCTCGCTGATCCACGGCTTGGGTCCTTGCGCGAGGGTGCATTGCCCGGTGGCCGAGAGGCGATACGACTCGCCCTGTTTGAGCTGGACTTTCGTCGACTGCCAAGAGCGATCCGCCCGCACGATCAGGTCGCGAGCGGCTGACACGAGCGGCTCGCCCGGCGCGAACTCGATGGCCGCGCGAACTCGATCGTAGCGGTGGTCCAACTCGGCGGCGAACGCTTGCCAACCGTCGTTCAAATCTTCCCAGCGACCGCCGACCGCACGACGAAATCGCTCGTTAAAGTCGGGCTGTCGTAACTGTCGGCTCATACCGCGCCACGCGCCGCGGTACCGCTCATCGCTGTCGAGAAATGCAGCCAGCGCCCAGCACCAAGCGTACGGCTCGTCACGCAGATGCGCCGAGGCGCTGTAGTTGAGAATCTCGTCGACCCGCAACAGCTTGAGGGCGTCGACATGGTCTTGCACGATCTTGATGCGTCCGAGCTGAGGGACATCCTCGCGCCGCTCGGGAAACGTGTTCAGCTCAAGTTTCCCGGCCACGACGCGATGTGTGGCGAGCAATTCGGCGGTTCCCTCGATGTACCACGGCGGGCCGCCCCCGCCGAGCACCGTGTTCATGAAAGCATGGGTCCCCTCGTGGAGCAACAGATGAGCCCGATAGTAGGGCGTCGGTTGCTCATACAACCACAGCTCGATGCCCCGCGCGTAGCCGTTGAGGAACTTGGGCACATCGCCGGCGAGTAAACCTGCTGAGCGAAACCGTTCCACGTCTTGCATGAGGCAGCCGCGCATGCGCCAAGGCCGATCGCGTTCTCCGTTCTGATCAAAATACGCGCACCACTGTGGGTACGCTTGCTCAAAGAGCTTGGGCAGAGCGTCGATCTCGGCACTCGAGGGGACGTCGGTGACCAGGATCAGCCGCTCGCCGACGATCTGCCGCAGGCCATGTGCTGCGAGCGTCGCGGCGTCGACGGGCTCGGCGATGAACGTCGGCTTTTTGGGCGCAGCCGGCTTGGGGGTCGCCACGACTTGCGGCTCCGCCGCTGGCTTGGTCACGGGAGGGGTGACTTTCGCCGGCGCGGCTTTTGTTGCCACAACCGGCGGTGGAGCGGCGGGATGTTTGGCCACGGGCGGAGGCGCTGCGGCCGGCGGGGTCGATGAGCCGCAGCCGAGACTAAACTGCGTCACGATGATGACGTTCAGGTAAAACGCACGTCGGTTCACGGCTTGGCTTGCTCCGCGCGACGCAACTCGGCGCGCTCGAGCGCCTGATGCAACTCAAGCACGCGATCGGCATCGAGTCCCTCGGGCTTGTTGTCGAGCAGCCAATGGGTGTCTCGCAGGCCAAGCTGCGGTGATCCGGTCTGATAGTGGATCACGGCCCGCATGAGCCGTTCCTGTACCGAACTCGGCGCGAGTGCGATGATCGCGTCGAGGTAGTGGAGCATGCTGGGCTGATCGTTTTCGCGATTGGCGTTCCCGAGCAGATTGCGGAGCATCCGCTCGATGATCGCCCGCTTGCCAACGGCCTTCAGATGCTCGTCTCGCAGCGACTCTCCCTGATTCTCTTTTAATCGTTTGCGCAGCTCGTCTTCGCTGATCGCGATACCTTCCTCGAAGGGATCAAAGATCTGCCGAGCACCGTCATGCGGTTCGTGACGGACCATGAAATGGCCTGGTATGCCGAGCCCCACGATGTTCAATTCGAGTCGCCGTCCCAGCTCGATGTACAAAATCGAGAGCGTGAGCGGGAGCCCTTCGCGATCGTCGAGCACTTCGTTTAAGTAACTGTTCGAGCGGTTGTAATAGTCGTTGTTGCTACCGTGATAGCCTTGCTCGACGAACAAATAGTTGTTCAGCGCCTTGAGCTTGGCCATGTCGTCGGCCTTGGCCGGCAGTACCTGGCGAATTTCTCGAGCCATTCGCTCGACCTCTTCACGATACGCGGCCACGTCGAGCTCGGGATTGTCAAGCTGCGATACGAGCAACGAGGCCGCAATGAGGTCCACCTTCGAGTCATCTCCCTTGAGCGACTCGATCAACTGCTGCTCGATGCGGCGGCGATGCACGCTCTCGGCCAGTTGGCGTAGTCGCTTGGCCTCGGCGTTGAGCTGCTCGGCGCGGCGAGCGAGCACAATCATGCCGGCGTCGGCGTCCTTGGCCAGCGTTTCGATCAGTTTGTCGTCGGCCGTGGCCTGCTTGGTGAGTTGTTCGAGCTGTTTCTCGACGCGGGTGATAAGCTCGCGGCTCGGCGCGGTCGAAGGCAGCTCGCGTCCTGCGCGAAAGTGCTTGAACTCGGCCTTGGTGTTGCGGAACTTGGCCAACCCGACCTTGCCGGCTCGGTAACGATCGTCTTGCGACTCGATCACCAACTGATCGTTAATCCAGCAGCGGATGCGCTCGGCCTCGACCCGCACCTTGAGCGTGTTCCAATCGTTGCGTCGATAGTGGGGCGACGACTCTTCTTTCAGGACGTTCCAGTTGAGCACGTCGGACCCATCGAAGCGGCTGAGACGCAATCGGCCGTTGCTTGGGTAGAAGCCGTAGTGACGGTCTCCGCCGTCGGCCGCAAAGACGAGCCCCGCGGCGCCCGCCTCGTCGTCGAGCTTGACGGTCACGGTGAGTTCGAACGGAGTTTCAGGCGTGATCGTCTCGCTGAGGCACAGCGCACGACCGCCAAAACCGGCTCCGGTCCCTTCGACGGCGATGCGCCCCGCGCGCTGTCGCCAGTTTGCGCCAAAGCGAGTCGTCCACTCCTTGGGATCCAGCGTGCCGATGGTGAGCCAGCGGGTCATGGCGATTGGGTTAGGCTTTTCCAGCAGCGGCTTGAGGGCGTTCACCTTGACGGCAAAGCCGAGATTGGCGGTCACGGCCGACTTCATCGTGAGCAGACCGTGGACCCGGCCCTGATCGTCGAGCAACGGACCGCCACTGTTCCCCGGCTCGATCGGAATGGCCAGCTGGATCATGGGTCGCCCCTCGATCTCGCGGCTGCCGCTCACCACTCCGGCAACGACACTGTGCTCCAAGCCGAGTGGGTTACCGAGCGCGACCACACGCTGACCCTGACGCAAAGCATCGCTGTCACCCAATTCGAGCGTGGGCAAATCGCGGGCCTCGATTTTAATGACCGCCAGATCGAGCGCTCGGTTCGTCGCCTGAACGCTCGTGACCGGATACGACTTGCCGTTGGTCAACCGGACGGTGATGGGACGCGCCTCGCCGATGACATGCAAGTTGGTGGCGATGAGTCCGTCGGCCCCGACGATGAAGCCGCTGCCGAGCCCTTCTTGCTTGCCATCGCGGCCGGTCACCGTGACCACGACCACGCTTTTCTGGCAACGCTCGACGAGCTACTCGACCCAATCGGCGGCGGGTTCGCCTTTCGCCGCGGCCTCTTTCTTCTTCGCCGGCACTTTCTTTTCAGGCTCGGCGCCCAAGGCAGGATCCCCCAGCACGCACCCGAGCAAAAGCATCGTCAGCAACGTGATCGGGCGCATGAGCGTGGGTCCTCACCTGGGTATGTCGTAACAAAGCAACCGAACAGCGGTCGCTTAGGGGGCCGATTGTATCATGGAACTTGCATCAAGTACGCGATCAGGTCGGCCATGCCTTGCACGTCGATTTGTTTCTCGATCCCCTCGGGCATGATCGACAACCCGGTGCTGCGGAGTTCGTCGATGTTGATGCGCAACACTTGGTCTTGCTGATTTTCAGCCCGGCGGAGGGTGACACTCGTGGCCGTCTCGGCGGCGAGCAGACCGGTGAGCGCCCGGCCGTCGCTTGTCAAGCAGATATAGTTGAGGAACTGCGGATTCACTTCTCGGCTGGGGTCGAGCACGTTGAACAAGATCGCCTCAGCGCCGCGATTTTTCATGGCCGAGAGATTCGGCCCGATCTCAGTCCCGACGTTTTCGAGACGGTGACAAACGGAACACACTTTACCGAACAGTTGCTTGCCTCGGGCCGGCTCGCCAGTCATTTTCAACGCGCCTCGATACGCCTCGACGATGTCTTGCCGCTTGGAGACCTTGAGGTTGGCCAGCAACTTTTTCGCCTGCGCTTGGATGGCCGGGTCTTTATGATTGAGCAACAGTTGCACGCGCGGCGGTTCTAGTTCAGCGAGCAAGAACTCTCCCTTCTCCGCCTCGTTCAGCAGCAGCTTCAAGCGGTCGACGCGAGCAAAGAGCGCGTCGGCGGCGGGTGACTTGAGCCGTGGGCTGAGTGTCGGCCAGGCCGTCAGCAACAAGGTGCCCACCTGGGGGTCGTTGAACTTGTCGAGCGTGACGATCGCCGCTTGTTGCACTTCTTGCGGCTGACGGTTGCTCATCAGTTTGGCAAACAGTTCGTGCGTCTCGGCAAACGTCGACAAGGCGAGCGTCTGAATCGACTCGACTCGATCGGCCGCTTTGGCCTCTTCATTGGCAGCGGTCTTGTGGGCCGAGACGACCAGCCGTTGCAGCAAGTCGCCGGCGCCTCCGGCACTCGTGCCGAGGACTTCGCGTAAGGGTCGCCCCCGACGGACGAGCCCTTCGCTCAGACCGCGAATATGGGCCATCACGAGTGGGCTGTCCTGCTCGACAAGCGTGTTGAGTCGGTCGACCACGCGGCGAATCGTGTCGCTCTGATTCTCGAGCGCGATCTGCGTGGCAAGTTGCGCTAGAATGGCGCGGCCGGCGGGGTCGCGTCGAAACTCGGCGTCGTCGACCAGTTGTTGCCACATGCTATCGGCCCCCGTGGCGAGCGAACTGAAGAACGCGACGCGCATCCAGCGGTCTGAGCGGTCGCGCTTCATGAGTTGCAACAGGGCGGCGCGGCTCGCGAGAGTCGGTACCTCGCCCAGCGTGAACGCCAATTGATAACGGACCTGTGCGTCGTCGTCGCCGGCCAGGGTGATGAGCTTGTCGGCCACATACGGCGACTGCTTGAGCACGCGCTCGGACAGTCGCACGGCATGCTCTCGGACCCGAGGGCTTTCATCGCCCAATGCGCGGATGACCTCGCTGCTCTTGAGTTGACCGAGGCCATCGAGTGCGTAGAGGGCATGCATTCGGCCCAGCGGGTTGACGCTCGTCGAGGCCAGTCTCACGAGCGGCTCGACCGCCGCAAGGTCTTGTCGTTCGTACAACAATCGCGCGGCGGTCTCACGTTGCCAGGCGTTGCTGTGCGCGAGCAGTTCGACGAGCTCGGCGGTCTTGGCTTGGCCCAGCTGGGGTAGTGGCCGCTGCTGGTAATCCGTCGGCACGACACGATACACGCGGCCTCGATCGCGGCCGTGCGTGAGATCGAGATGCTTTTTGATCATCGGCGGAATGCTCGCCGGGTGCTCGATGACCTCGCGGTAGACGTCGGCGATGTACAGAGCACCGTCCGGGCCGTTGGCAAACTGAGCCGGTCGAAACCAAATGTCGGTCGAGGCGACGAACTCGCTCTCCTTGTCCATGCGCGAGGCGCTGAACTGCACGCCGCCAAGCACCAGTTGCTTGCGATGCACCAGATTACTGCCCACGTCGCCGACGACCGCCATGCCCCAGAGATTTTGCGGAAAGGCATCGCCGCGGTAGATCGTCACGCCGGTCGCGCCAGTAAAGTAGCCGGCGGCCCGGCCTCCGCCTTCGACCATGCCACGGACCGCGCCACTCACGCGCAGTCGAGTACGCACGATGCGCCAGGGCTCAACCGGGCTGCTGCGAAACACCTCGGCCTGGGGTCCGTCGGCGGCGATATCGACTCGCGCGCTGGGTGCATTGAAGAAGGGATTACGGGCGACGTAACGGTCCTCGAACATCACTTGCTGGATGTGGTTGCTATTGGCGCTGACGAATTTGTGACCCCAGACGTCGAAAGACATGCCGTGCTGTGCGCCGCCGCTGGTGGCGACGAACTGCCGCGAGCGGGGCTCGATCTCGAAGTCGCGACCGCGCACGCTGACGCTTTTGAACTGCGGCGCGTCGGGGCGCGTGATATCGCCACCGGTGCTGCTCGCCGAGCCGTGGATGCGATTGTCGAGCGTCCAGGTCAGCGAGTTGAGCAGGCCTTGCACGTTGCTCGTGGAAAAGCCGGTGAAGACGATTTGCTTGTCGTCGGCTCGACCGTCGCCGTCAGTGTCTTTCATGTAATAGATGTGCGGCGCGTCGGCGACAAAAACGCCCCCCTGCCAGCAAGCGATCGCCGTGGGCCAGAGGAGTTTGTCGGCGTAGATCGTGCTGCGGTCGTAACGCCCGTCGCCGTCGGTGTCGACGAGCAGGCTGACGCGGCTGATCGCCTCGTCGCGGTTCTCGCTGTAGCCTCGCATCTCGACCACGAACAGTCGGGCGTTCTCGTCCCAGGCGAGTGCGACGGGGCTGTTGACCAGCGGCTCGGCAGCGACCTGTTCGACCTTAAAGCCCGGTTGCACCTTGATCGTTTTCAGGGCGTCGGCCGGTTCGGTCGCGGGGATCCGTGGCAGTTCGCTGGAGAAATCCTGTTGCTCGACCGGCACACTCTTGACAGGGTCGGCCGCCTCGATCAGCGCGCAAGATAAACTCAAAACCATGAACCATGCAGCTCGACGCATGCGTACCTCGATATAAACGGAAAATGACCGGCGGGATGCGATCTGGAGGGGGGAGGGTCAGACGGCGGAGAACGGACTCTTGCCGCCTCAGATGATCGTAGTCCGCTGCAGGCGATGACGCAACAAAACCCACCGGCAATCAGCTTGACGACCCCACCGCGACTAGGTCAACTGGAATGTATCTTGATCGACCTCGTTCTCAGCTCATCTCGGAGGTCCGGCCATGCTCGCTCGCTGCCTACTTTGCATCGTGACGTTGGTTTTGTTTGCCGGGACAACACCGTTGTCCGCTCAGTCCCCCTCGTCGTTTGCCGATTATCTCGCGGCAGGAGAATTTGCGCCGGCGCTGCACATGGCGCGCGAGCACGCTGATGTGCGCGAGCGCGACTCGATGCTGGCTCAGGTGGCCGCGGCGCAGCGTGGGGCGGGCGCGCGAGGCGCGTCGTTCTCGACACTCGCTCTGCTGCGCAACGACACTCGACGATACAGCGCCTTGACGGAAGGACAGCGTGGCGGAGGAGCCGCACCCGACTTCAACTCGCTCATGGATCTGATCAAAGGGACCATCGCCCCCACGAGTTGGACGGACGTCGGCGGTCAAGGCGCGGTCCGGTCGTTCGCCGGGGGTGTCATCGCCGACGCGCAAGGCATGTTGCAACGGGTCGCATCCGCGGGCTTGAACGACGAGTTGGCCATGGCCCGGTACGATGCCCGACGCGCCAGTGAGAACCAGCAGGTCCGGCAAGCCTCGACCTTGCGCAAGGTCTCGCTCCCGCGTCTGGAAAAGGAAGTGCTGTTGCGACTCGCCGCGGGCAAGTCACTCGACGAGGAATTGCTCACCCTCGCCGGGCTGCAACGCATTCGTTACGTGTTCATTTATCCCGAGACGGGTGATGTGGTGTTGGCTGGCCCGGCGGGGGATTGGAAGCTCGACGCCGAAGGGCGTCGCGTGGCGGTCGACAATGGCCGACCCGTCGTCCGACTCGAGGACCTCGTCACGCTGGTGCGGCAATGGCGACAGTCGGGTGATTTGCGCTTCGGCTGCTCGATTACCCCGACCAAGGAAGGCCTGAACCGCACGCAAGTCTATTTAGCCGAGCAGAGCAAGCGACCTCTTAAGCCCGGTACACGGCAGTCGTATTTGGATGAGTTACGACGGCAATTGGGTCAACAGAACATCGAGATGTAC